>NZ_JBEXVD010000040.1:0-52802 GCF_040638655.1 Streptomyces sp. NPDC005963
ACCAGACCTTTTTCTCACTCCGTTTCCGGACTTCGAATTCGATCCAGCACCCGATTGGAAGGGCTTTTCGCCTTTCGGCTGAGCCGACTTTATCAGAAGATTCTGAGTCGGAATTCCCGTTCCGATGAGATCGGGTGACCAAGTGTCTGAAGACTCCGGGTTCCCGGTCGGGCGGGGTCGTAAACGTACTGGAGCGGAGCGCCTCGATGCAAATCGAGGCGCTCCGCTCCAGCGAACGCGACGTCAGACCGTCAGACCTCGACCACCACGGGGAGGATCATCGGGCGGCGGCGGTAGGTGTCGGACACCCACTTGCCCACGGTTCGGCGCACCAGCTGCTGGAGTTGGTGCGGCTCCACCACTCCGTCGGATGCGGACCTGGCGATCGCTTCCTCGATCTTCGGCATGACATCGCCGAAGGCCGAATCCTCGATGCCTGAGCCGCGCGCTTGCAGGTGCGGACCGCCGACGACCTTGCCGGTGGTGGAGTCGACCACCACGAACACCGAGATGAAGCCCTCGTCTCCGAGGATCCGGCGATCCTTCAGCGACGACTCGGTGACGTCGCCGACCGAAAGACCGTCCACGTACACGTACCCGGCCTGAACCTTGCCGACGATCTTGGCCTTGCCGTCGATCAGGTCGACGACGACGCCGTCCTCGGCGATGACGATGCGGTCCTTGGGGACGCCGGTCAGCGCGCCGAGTTCCGCATTGGCCCGTAGATGGCGCCATTCGCCGTGGACCGGCATCAGGTTCTTCGGCTTGCAGATGTTGTAGAAGTACAGCAGCTCGCCCGCGGACGCATGGCCGGAGACGTGCACCTTGGCGTTGCCCTTGTGCACGACGTTCGCGCCCCAGCGGCTGAGGCCGTTGATGACGCGGTAGACGGCGTTCTCGTTGCCCGGGATCAGCGACGACGCCAGGATCACCGTGTCGCCCTGGACGATGCGGATCTGGTGGTCACGGTTGGCCATCCGGGACAGGGCCGCCATCGGCTCGCCCTGAGAGCCCGTACAGACCAGCACGATCTCGTGGTCCGGCAGGTCGTCGAGGGTCTTCACATCCACGACGAGGCCCGCGGGTACCCGCAGATAGCCCAGGTCACGTGCGATGCCCATGTTGCGGACCATCGAGCGTCCGACGAAGGCGACCCGACGGCCGTACTCGTGCGCCGCATCGAGGATCTGCTGGATGCGGTGCACATGGCTGGCGAAGCTCGCGACGATGATGCGCTTCTGCGCGTTGGCGAAGACCTGCCGCAGGACGTTGGAGATGTCCCGCTCGGGCGGGACGAACCCCGGGACCTCGGCGTTCGTCGAGTCGGACAGGAGGAGGTCGATGCCCTCCTCGCTGAGCCGGGCGAAGGCGTGGAGGTCGGTGAGCCTGCGGTCCAGCGGCAGCTGGTCCATCTTGAAGTCGCCGGTGTGCACCACCATGCCCGCCGACGTGCGGATGGCCACCGCAAGCGCATCGGGGATGGAGTGGTTGACCGCGATGAACTCGCAGTCGAAGGGACCGATGCGCTCGCGGTTCCCCTCGGACACCTCAAGGGTGTACGGGCGGATGCGGTGCTCCTGGAGCTTCGCCTCGATGAGGGCCAGCGTCAGCTTGGACCCGATGAGCGGGATGTCCTGCTTCAGTCGCAGCAGATAGGGGACACCGCCGATGTGGTCCTCGTGGCCGTGGGTCAGGACGATGCCCTCGATGTCGTCGAGGCGGTCCCTGATGGTGGTGAAGTCGGGCAGGATCAGGTCGATGCCGGGCTGCTCCTCTTCGGGGAAGAGGACACCGCAGTCGACGATGAGCAGCCGGCCGTCGATTTCGAAGACTGTCATGTTTCGACCGATCTCACCGAGCCCGCCGAGGGGTGTGACACGCAGTCCACCCTTGGTGAGCTTCGGCGGGAGGCCGAGTTCGGGATGCGGATGGCTCAAAAGACTCTCCTCACCACGTACGCCACGTGCCGCTGAGGACACGTGGCGTACGTGACATTCGTGCACTTGCTGGTTCTGTGCCCGATCGTGATCGATCGGGTCGTTTCTCTTATTTAGTTGTGAAGTCTGTGATCACAGCTGTACCCCACCGGCGGTGAGGTCGATCTTCAGCTGGGCGGTCTCCTCGGGTGACAGCTCGACGAGGGGGAGCCGCAGGGGGCCTGCGGGCAGGCCCAGCAGTGCGAGGGCCGCCTTGGTGGTGATGACGCCCTGCGTCCGGAACATTCCGGTGAAGACGGGCAGGAGCCGCTGGTGGATCTCGGTGGCCTTCTGCACGTCGCCGTTGATGTGGGCGTCGACGAGGGCGCGCAGTTCCGGGGTGACGACGTGTCCCACGACGGAGACGAAACCGACGGCGCCGACGGACAGCAGCGGAAGGTTGAGCATGTCGTCGCCCGAGTACCAGGCGAGACCGCTCCTGGCGATGGCCCAGCTGGCCCGGCCCAGGTCTCCCTTGGCGTCCTTGTTGGCGATGATCCGCGGGTGCTCGGCAAGGCGCACGATCGTCTCGGTGTCGATCGGCACCCCGCTGCGACCGGGGATGTCATAGAGCATGACCGGCAGCTCGGTGGCGTCGGCGATGGCCGAGAAGTGACGGAGCAGTCCCTGCTGGGGCGGCTTGTTGTAGTAGGGGGTCACCGCGAGGAGGCCGTGGGCGCCGGCGCGCTCGGCCGCGCGCGCGAGTTCGATGCTGTGGCGGGTGTCGTTGGTGCCGATGCCGGCCACGATGTGGGCGCGATCTCCGACCGCTTCCCCTACCGCCCGTACGAGCTGGTCTTTCTCCGCGTCACTGGTCGTGGGCGACTCTCCGGTGGTGCCGTTGATGATGAGGCCGTCGTTGCCTGCGTCCACCAGATGGGCCGCCAGACGCTGTGCGCCGTCGAGGTCGAGTGCGCCGTCCGCCGTGAATGGCGTGACCATGGCGGTGAGGACCCGCCCGAAGGGGGTCTGCGGAGTGGAGATCGGAGCCATGGGTAACACGCTACTCGTTGCTCGGCACACTGTGTCCCTTGAGGGGCGTGACGTACGTCTGACCAAGGAGCCCGGCACTGCCTGCTCGGGGGTTCAGGCAGTGCCGGGTCCGTTTGATCAGCCTAGATGAACTTCACGAAACACCGCAATGTGGACACTTCGCCGGACGAGTCCGCACATCTGTCCCCAACGGCCGGCGGCCGTCCCCGAAGGTTTCCCCTGCTGGAATCCGGCGGAGGAGCACGGGGCAACGACCGGCCCGGAGGATCAGGGGGCGATGCGGCCATTCGCGTTGAAGGCGGCGTGGGTCAACGGCATCAGCCGGGCCCAGTGCTCCTCCATCTGCTCTCCGACCATCTCGATCTCGCGCTGCGGGAAGGACGGGACCGCCGCGAGCTCGTGCTGGGTGCGCAGACCGAGGAAGTGCATCAGCGAGCGGGCATTGCAGGTGGCGTACATCGAGGAGAAGAGGCCCACCGGCAGGACCGCACGGGCGACCTCACGGGCGATGCCGGCGGCCAGCATCTCCTGGTACGTCTCGTACGACCGACGGTAGGAGTCCTCCATCGCCTCGCTCACGATCTTGTGCTGCTCAGGGCTGCCGTCAATGAAGACGTACTTGCCCGGGCGGCCCTCCTGGACCAGCTTGCGGTCCTGGCCGGGGACGTAGAAGACCGGCTGGAGCTCCCGGTAGCGACCCGACTCCTCGTTGTACGACCAGCCCACGCGGTGCCGCATGAACTCGCGGAAGACGAAGATCGGGGCGCTGATGAAGAAGGTCATCGAGTTGTGCTCGAAGGGGCTGCCGTGACGGTCGCGCATCAGGAAGTTGATGAGGCCCTTGGAACGCTCCGGGTCCTTCTGCAACTCCGCGAGGGACTGCTCTCCGGCGGTCGAGACACGGGCGGCCCAGAGTACGTCGGAGTCCGCGGCGGCGTGCTTCACCAGCTCGACGCTGACGTCGGTGCGGAAGCTGGGGGTCGCGGACTCGGCGGGCGTATCGGTCACCGGGAGGGGTCCTTCCAGGGGCTGCGTGGGCGGCGACCACTCTAGTCCACGTCCCTCCCGCTCCTTCTTCCACCGACATGCGCGACCGCGGCCCCTTTGCGCAGGTCGCCGGGAACCGGTGCTATCACCGCCAGCCGCCCCGCCAGCCGACCGTCAGCGGCTCCCCGGCTGCGATCGGCGGCGGAAATCGGGCACCGATTCGGCGTTCCATACGTCTATAGGGGTGACAGCTCGATCATCACACCAAGGAGAGTGCCTGATGTTCCGCCGGCGCGAGGCCGTCCCGTTTTCGTTCGTGGCCGAGCGCAATCAGTTCCGCAGTAACGTCACTCCCCCGCCGAGACAGCGCCCGAGCGTCTCCCAACTCACCGGCCGCACGCTGACCGGGTTGACCATCGTCGCCGGTCTCGTCGGTTCGCTGCTCCTGGGGATGCCTTCGCTGGAGTCCAGCGCCACACCGGCCCACAGTCAGCAGTCCGAGGCGACAGAGCGCCGCTGACCCGTACGGCCCCCCTGGGGTGGTCGGTCGAAGAGCACCTCGGTAGCCTCACCCGTCACAGCCCCATCCCGTGTGCTGGTGAGTGAGGATCAGTCGTGCCCCTGCCCTTCCTGACGGCGGACCGCACATTCGACGCGAACGCGGACGATGTCGCGCTGCCCTTCGACGATCATGACCTGTGGCGACGGCCCTACCGTCCCGGGCCCTGGCGGGTGGGGGCTGCGGCTGTGCTGCTCCTCCTCGCCTCCTTCGTTCTGATCGCCGGGGTGATCACCGCTGCGGCCGGTGCGCTCGGCGGAGCGGCCGTCTGCATGGCGCTGGGAGGAGCCGTCATCGCGGCGGCCCTGCGACTGCTGCGCATGGGCGTGTGGGTGAGCCGGCACGGCCTGCGGCGCGTGGGCTTCCTCCTGACGAACACGGTGGAATGGGCTCGGATCGCAGAGGTTCGGACGGCCCAGCAGCCCGTGCGGTGGCTGGGGCTGCCCCGTACGGTCCAGGGGCAGGCGCTCCTTCTCGTACGGAAGGGATCGAGCGAGCCGCTCCCCCTGCTGACCGATCACAACGCGGACTTCCTGTCCCGTGTCGAGGCTTTCGACCGGGCGGCGGACACCGTCGAGGCGTGGGGTTCGGAGTACCGCACGGAGTGAGGCCCACAACGCCGCACACGCACGATGAAGAGGCTGGTCACCCAGGGTGACCAGCCTCTTTGTGTTCGTCCGTGGGGTGCATGCCCACCGTGTCGGCGCCTACTGCGGAGGGGCCGCGTGGAGGGCGATGGCACGTTGCATGGCCTTGCGCGCCCGGGGGGTGTCACGGGCGTCGTGGTAGGCGATGGCCAGCCGGAACCAGGTGCGCCAGTCGTTCGGAGCCGCCTCCGTCTCGGCCTGGCGCTGGGTGAAGACCCGGTCGGCGGAGTCGCGGTCGATCCTGCCGCTGGGCAGTCGTACGAGATCGTCGACGGGGAGGCCGCCTTCGGCTTCCAGTTGGGCGGCCAGGCGGTTGGCCCTGGTCACGAACTGGGTGTTCTTCCAGAGGAACCAGATGCCGATGACCGGCAGGATCAGCACCGCCGCACCGAAGGTGACGGTGATCAGGGTGCCCTGCTGGATGAGCAGCACGCCCCGGCTGCCGACCAGGACGAAGTAGACGACGAGAGCGGTCGCCAGGACGAAATAGGTGATCTTCGCGCGCATGGTGGTTCGAGCTCTCAGGCCAGATCGAGGAAGTGTTCCAGGCCGAAGGTCAGGCCGGGGGTGGTCACCACGCGTCGCACGCCGAGCAGGATGCCCGGCATGAAACTGCTGTGGTGCAGGGAGTCGTGCCGGATGGTGAGGGTCTCCCCCTCGCCGCCCAGCAGGACCTCCTGGTGGGCGAGGAGACCGCGGAGCCGGATGGCGTGGACGGGGATGCCGTCGACGTCGGCGCCGCGGGCACCGTCCAGTGCGGTGACCGTGGCGTCCGGCTGCGGGGGGCAGCCGGCTTCGGCACGGGCCGCCGCGATCAACTGGGCGGTGCGGGTGGCGGTGCCGCTGGGTGCGTCCGCCTTGTTGGGGTGGTGCAGTTCGACGACCTCGGCCGAGTCGAAGTAGCGGGCCGCCTGCTGGGCGAACTTCATGGTGAGGACCGCGCCGATGGAGAAGTTCGGCGCGATCAGCACTCCGGTCTTCGGCGAGGCGTCGAGCCAGCCGCCCAGCTGCGCGAGCCGGTCGTCGGTCCACCCGGTGGTGCCGACGACGGCGTGCATCCCGCGCTGCACGCAGTAGTCGAGGTTGGCCATCACCGAGTCCGGAGTGGTCAGCTCGACCACGGCCTCGGCCCCGACCTCGGTCAGGGTCTCCAGCCGGCCGTCCCGCCCGAGGGCGGCGACGAGTTCGAGGTCGTCAGCGGCCTCGACGGCCCGTACCGCTTCGGACCCGATGCGTCCTCGGGCGCCGAGGACTGCCACGCGCAGCTTGCTCATTGGATTCTTTCCTCGTGTGGTTAGGAGACCGCTTCGTGGAGCCGGTCCGCCTGGCGGTCCTTCAGCGGGCCGATCACCGCGAGTGAGGGACGGTGGCCCAGGACCTCCGATGCGACCGTGCGTACCTCGTCCGGGGTGACTGCCGCTATCCGTGCGAGCATCTCGTCGACGGACATCTGCGTTCCCCAGCACAGTTCGCTCTTGCCGATACGGTTCATCAGCGCGCCGGTGTCTTCGAGACCGAGCACGGTGGAGCCGGAGAGCTGGCCGATCGCCCGGCCGATCTCGTCGTCCGTGAGGCCGTCGGACGCGACCCGGTCCAGTTCGTCCCGGCAGATCTTGAGGACGTCGTGGACCTGGTTGGGTCGGCAGCCCGCGTAGACGCCGAAGAGTCCGCAGTCGGCGAAGCCCGAGGTGTACGAGTAGACGCTGTAGGCGAGGCCGCGCTTCTCCCGTACTTCCTGGAAGAGGCGGGAGGACATCCCGCCGCCGAGTGCGGTGTTGAGCACGCCGAGGGCCCAGCGGCGCTCGTCGGTGCGGGCGAGGCCCGGCATGCCGAGGACGACGTGCGCCTGCTCGGTCTTGCGGCCCAGCAGTTCGACCTTGCCCGCGGTGCGCAGCGAGCGGTGTCCGTCGCGGGGTGCGAGCGGCACGGCGTCGGTACGGGTGAGGGCTCCGGCCTTCTCGAAGGCGCGGCGGACCTGGCGCACGACGGTGGCGTGGTCGACGTTGCCCGCCGCGGCCACGACCAGGTGGGTCGGGTCGTAGTGCTTGCGGTAGAAGCGTCGGACCCGCTCGGCGGTGAGGGCGTTCACGGTGTCGACGGTGCCGAGGACCGGGCGGCCCAGCGGGGTGTCACCGAGCATGGTGTGCGCGAAGAGGTCGTGGACGCAGTCGCCCGGGTCGTCCTCGGTCATGGCGATCTCTTCGAGGATGACCCCGCGCTCGGCGTCGACGTCCTCCTGGAGGATCAGCGACCCGGTGAGCATGTCGCAGACCACGTCGATGGCGAGCGGGAGGTCGGTGTCGAGGACCCGCGCGTAGTAGCAGGTGTACTCCTTCGCCGTGAAGGCGTTCATCTCTCCGCCGACCGCGTCGATCGCCGAGGAGATGTCGAGGGCGGAGCGACGCTCGGTGCCCTTGAAGAGGAGGTGCTCCAGATAGTGCGTGGCGCCGTTCAGGGACGGCGTCTCATCACGGGAGCCGACGTGCGCCCAGATGCCGAAGGTGGCGGAGCGCACGGAGGGCAGGGTCTCGGTGACGATCCGCAGACCACCGGGGAGGGTGGTGCGGCGGACGGTGCCGATGCCGTTCTCACCCTGGAGAAGCGTTTGGGTACGGGCGACGGCCCGCTCCTTCGAAGAGGGGCGGGCCGTCGCTCGTGAGCTGCGCGACGTCACTTGGCAGCGTCGTCCTTGTCCTCGGCGCCGGCGTTGTCGGACTCGCCCTCGATCACGGGGATGAGGGAGAGCTTGCCGCGGGAGTCGATCTCGGCGATCTCGACCTGGACCTTGGAGCCGACCGCAAGCACGTCTTCGACGTTCTCCACGCGCTTGCCACCGGCGAGCTTGCGGATCTGCGAGATGTGCAGCAGTCCGTCCTTGCCGGGCAGCAGCGACACGAACGCGCCGAAGGTGGTCGTCTTGACGACCGTGCCCAGGTAGCGCTCGCCGACCTCCGGCATGGTCGGGTTGGCGATGCCGTTGATCGTGGCGCGGGCGGCCTCGGCGGCCGGTCCGTCGGCGGCACCGATGTAGATGGTGCCGTCGTCCTCGATCGTGATCTCGGCGCCGGTGTCCTCCTGGATCTGGTTGATCATCTTGCCCTTGGGGCCGATGACCTCGCCGATCTTGTCCACGGGGATCTTGACGGTGATGATCCGCGGGGCGTTGGGGGACATCTCGTCCGGCGTGTCGATCGCTTCCATCATCACGTCGAGGATGTGGAGGCGGGCGTCGCGGGCCTGCTTGAGGGCCGCGGCCAGGACGGAGGCGGGGATGCCGTCCAGCTTGGTGTCGAGCTGGAGGGCGGTGACGAACTCCTTCGTACCGGCGACCTTGAAGTCCATGTCGCCGAAGGCGTCCTCCGCACCGAGGATGTCGGTGAGGGCGACGTAGTGCGTCTGACCGTCGATCTCCTGGGAGATCAGGCCCATGGCGATGCCAGCGACGGGGGCCTTCAGCGGCACACCGGCGTTCAGCAGGGACATGGTGGAGGCGCAGACCGAGCCCATGGAGGTGGAGCCGTTGGAGCCCAGCGCCTCGGAGACCTGGCGGATCGCGTAGGGGAACTCCTCGCGCGTCGGCAGGACCGGCACGATCGCGCGCTCGGCGAGCGCGCCGTGGCCGATCTCGCGGCGCTTGGGCGAGCCCACGCGGCCGGTCTCGCCGACGGAGTACGGCGGGAAGTTGTAGTTGTGCATGTAGCGCTTGCGGGTCACCGGGGAGAGGGTGTCCAGCTGCTGCTCCATGCGGAGCATGTTGAGGGTGGTGACGCCCAGGATCTGGGTCTCGCCACGCTCGAACAGGGCGGAGCCGTGGACGCGCGGGATGGCCTCGACCTCGGCGGCCAGCGTGCGGATGTCCGTGATGCCGCGGCCGTCGATGCGGACCTTGTCCTTGATGACGCGCTCGCGCACCAGGGCCTTGGTCAGGCTGCGGTAGGCGGCGGAGATCTCCTTCTCGCGGCCTTCGAAGGCCGGGAGGAGCTTCTCGGCTGCCAGCTCCTTGACGCGGTCCAGCTCGGTCTCGCGGTCCTGCTTGCCCGCGATGGTGAGCGCCTGGGACAGCTCGTCCTTGACGGCGGAGGACAGGGCCTCGTACACGTCGTCCTGGTAGTCCAGGAAGACGGGGAACTCGCCGACGGGCTTCGCGGCCTTGGCGGCCAGGTCGGCCTGGGCCTTGCAGAGGACCTTGATGAAGGGCTTCGCGGCGTCGAGGCCGGCGGCCACGATCTCCTCGGTGGGCGCCTCGGCGCCGCCCTTGACCAGTTGGATGGTCTTCTCGGTGGCCTCGGCCTCGACCATCATGATCGCGACGTCACCGTCTTCGAGCGCACGGCCGGCGACGACCATGTCGAAGACGGCGTCCTCCAGCTCGGTGTGCGTCGGGAAGGCGACCCACTGGCCCTTGATCAGGGCCACGCGGACGCCGCCGATCGGGCCGGAGAAGGGCAGTCCGGCCAGCTGGGTGGAGGCCGACGCGGCGTTGATGGCCACGACGTCGTACAGGTGGTCGGGGTTGAGCGCCATGATCGTCGCGACGACCTGGATCTCGTTGCGCAGGCCCTTCTTGAAGGAAGGGCGCAGCGGGCGGTCGATCAGGCGGCAGGTGAGGATCGCGTCCTCGGAGGGGCGGCCCTCCCGGCGGAAGAAGGAGCCGGGGATCTTTCCGGCCGCGTACATCCGCTCCTCGACGTCGACCGTCAGGGGGAAGAAGTCGAGCTGGTCCTTGGGCTTCTTGGAGGCGGTGGTGGCCGACAGCACCATGGTGTCGTCGTCCAGGTACGCCACGGCGGAGCCTGCGGCCTGCCGGGCGAGGCGGCCCGTCTCGAAGCGGATGGTGCGGGTGCCGAAGGTGCCGTTGTCGATGACGGCCTCGGCGTAGTGGGTCTCGTTCTCCACTAGTGATTTCTCCGTTACGTTGCGTCTTGTGTCCCTTCCGCCCGTGTGGCGGGGGGACTGGGCGGAGAAGCTCTCGTTCCTGGGGCCGGTCTTCGATCGAAGCACCCGGGGGCACCGGCGGACCGGTTTCCGGGAGCCACTACCGAGGACCGGCGGCAGCGAGCCAGCTTCTCCCACAGGGGTGGTGCGGGTGATGCGTCTTTATTGCTTTGTGTAACCACACCAGAATAAGTGCCGGGTGGCAGGTCACGCACGTACAGCAAAAGGGAGCGGTTCCCTCGTCACGGGGGAACCGCTCCCTCCACGGCGTCTTACTTGGCGCCGCCGGCCGCACCACGGCGGATGCCGAGGCGGTCGACCAGCGTACGGAAGCGCTGGATGTCCTTCTTGGCCAGGTACTGCAGCAGACGGCGGCGCTGGCCGACCAGGATGAGCAGACCGCGGCGGGAGTGGTGGTCGTGCTTGTGGGTCTTGAGGTGCTCGGTCAGGTCCGAGATGCGGCGCGAGAGCATGGCGACCTGGACCTCGGGGGAGCCGGTGTCGCCCTCCTTGGTGCCGAACTCGGTCATGATCTGCTTCTTCGTAGCGGCGTCGAGAGACACTCGGTACTCCTTCGTGGTGTTCTATGCGCCCACGAGTGCCCCTGGTCTTGTACTCAGGGGAGCTTCCGTGACTCGGAGGCGAAGGCGCGATGGGCGCAGCTCCCAGAAGAACCGGGGGCGCGTACACAAACGGCCGTCACCCACAGTACCAGTCGTGCGCCAGCGGCCCGGACGGGCGTCCCGGGTGCGGTCGGCGGCGAGGTCAGCTGGTCAGGGAGCGTGCGGCGGAGTAGACGTCGAGGACGGCGAGGCAGAGGGGGACGAGGGAGAGCAGGACGAGGCCCTCGGTGAGGTCGAGGAGTCGGCCCCAGAAGGGTGACAGGCCCTTCTTGGGGATGACGAGGCCGATGGCGGTGATCAGTGCGGCGCCCGCGGCGACGGCTGCGGTGAGCCAGACGGTGCGGACGTCGAGGCCACCGCGGTCCCCGTACATCACCAGATCCTTGACGAGGTCGACGGGCGGGTTGAGGGAGAGGCCGAGGACCAGGAGCGCGATCGCGGCGATTCCGGCGACGAGGGCGCAGGCGACCTGCGAGGTGTAGCGGAAGAGGCGGGCCCGCAGCAGCATGGCGAGGCCGGCGGCGAGGGCGAGGAGCTGTCCCCAGAAGCTGCTGGAGAAGCCGAGGACCGCGGCGGAGCCGACGACGACCGCCGCACATCCGCCGACGAGGCCCAGGAGCATTTCGTGGCCGCGGCGGGCCTGGAGGGCGATGCGCTCGCCGTCGACGGGCTCGGGCTCGGGCAGGGCGTGGGGGTCGGCCGGGTCGGCGTTGAAGTCGTCCTCGGCGGCGCTGCGGGGGGATGCGTAGCCGATGGGGAGCCGGGCGAAGCGGGCGGAGAGCCCGGGCAGGAAGGCGACGAGCCCTATGGCGACCGGCACGGTGACGGCCGCGGTCTCGGTGGCGGTGGCCTCGGTGAGGATGCCGATGAAGGTGGCGAGGGTGCCGGTGGCGCTGAGGAAGGTGGCGGCGACGAAGGGTGCGTCACCGCTGGGGGTGAGGGCAACGAGGGCGACCGAGGCGACGAGGACGGTGACGCACCCGAGGAGGAACTGGAGCCGGCCGGGGCCGTCGCCGCCGTCGGGCGCGATGATGCCGGAGCCCGCGATCAGGAGCAGGGGCAGTGCGCCGAGTCCGAGGGCGACGGCGGTGGCGCGGTCGGCGTAGACGCGGGCGCGCACCCCGGCGAAGGCGGTGAGGAGGAGTCCAGCGGCGCCGGCGATGATGCCGGGCAGGCTGTGCATGTCGTGGCGGACGGGGTCGGCGAACCAGAGCACGAAGCCCATCAGCACCAGCAGCAGTACGCCGCCCACCTGGCCGGCTGCACGCAGGAGTTCGTCGCTCCACAGATGGCGGTCGCGGCGGACGGCGGACGCGACGGCGTCCGACACATCGTCATAGACGGCCGGGGGCAGGGATTCCGCGAACGGGCGGAGGCTGAGGACCTCGCCGTCGAGGATCTGTTGGGCCGCGAGCGTGCGCGCGCCGTCGAGGACGGTGCCGTCACGGCGCACCAGGTGGTAGCCGGTGGGCGTGCCGGGGGTCTGGGTCTGGCCGGTGAGCCGCAGGATCTCCGGGTAGACGTCGGCGACGGCGATGTCCTCGGGAAGGGCGACATCGATCCGGCTGTCCGGAGCGACGACGGTGACGCGGCAGAAGCCGGTCGCTGCGGTCGTACTCACTTGTCTGGTCCCCCTGATTCGCGGTTGCGCACGCTGCGCGCGCCACCCTACCGGGACATCTTGGGCTGGTCTGCAAGTAGGATCGCCGTCGCGCGGAGGGGGCCCGCCGCTCACGGGGGCGTCGGTACGAAAGCTGCCCACCAGCATCCAACTGCACATGCTTTTCGTCTGTATCGAGGGATTGATGCTCCGGTGAGCCAGATCGTCGTGAAACGCCCGCCGAGGTCCCTGCCGCCTGAAGTGCCCACTGATGCCCTGGCCCTTGAGCCGCCTCCGGAGCTTCCGCGGGGGCAGCAGGAGGGCATGTTGATGCAGATCCTGCCGGTGCTCGGCATGGGTTCTTCGGTGGTCTTCTTCTTCTCGCCGCAGGCTCCTCCGTTCATGCGCATCATGGGTGTGCTGATGCTGGTGTCCACGCTGGCGATGGTGATCGCCCAGGTGGTGCGGTTCCGTCGGGGTACGCAGGGGCAAATGGCTGATGTCCGGCGGGACTATCTCAAATACCTCGCCCAGACGCGTCGCACGATCCGCAAGACGGCGCGCGGTCAGCGGGATGCCCAGCTGTATCTGAACCCCGATCCGGAGCAGTTGTGGTCGCTGGTGGCCGAGGGCTCGCGGGTGTGGGAACGCCGCGTGGGCGACCATGACTTCGGTCAGATCCGGGTCGGGCTCGGTGCGCAGCAGTTGGCGACGCCGCTGATCGCTCCGGACACCGCGCCGGTGGACGAGTTGGAGCCGCTGGCGGCGGGGGCGATGCAGCAGTTCCTCGCGGTGCACGGTTCGTTGGACGGCCTGCCGATGGCCATCTCCCTGCGCGCCTTCTACCACTTGACGGTCTCCGGGGAGCCGCAGTCGGCACAGTCCGCCGCACGTGCCCTGGTGACCCAGTTGGTGACCCTGCACTCCCCCGATGACCTGATGGTCGCGGTGGTCGTGGCGCCCGGGGCCGTGGAACGGTGGGACTGGACGAAGTGGCTGCCGCACACGCAGGTGCCCGGTCAGATCGACGGGGCCGGCACCAAGCGCCTGTTCGGGGACGACCTCGCCGAGTTGGAGCAGTTGTTGCACGGCAGGTTGGAGGGCCGGCCGCGGTTCAGCCGGGACAACCAGCCGGTGTTGGACCAGCCGCACGTCGTCCTCGTCCTCGACGGGGGGATGGTGCCGCCCGACTCGCTGTTCGCGGCGGCCGAGGGGTTGCAGGGCGTGACCATCGTCGAGGTGGTCTCCGGTGATCTCGACGAGCCGCGCGGCGGGCTGTCGATCGTGGTGCGCCCGGGGAAGCTGCGGCTGGCGTCGGGGCACCGGGTGGCGTACGAGGGGGTCCCGGACGGGATCTCGCTGCCGGCCGCGGAGGCGCTGGCGCGTCAACTGGCGCCGCTGCGCACGGGTGGGGGTGACGACGACGAGCCGCTGTTGGCGAATCTGGACTTCACGGACCTGCTGAACCTGGGGGACGCGGCCGGTGTCGACGTCGCCAGGACCTGGCGGCCCCGGTCGATGGCCGAGCGGCTGCGGGTGCCGATCGGTGTCGGTGAGGACGGCCAGCCGGTGATGCTGGACCTCAAGGAGGCCGCGCAGGAGGGCATGGGCCCGCACGGGCTGTGCGTCGGCGCCACCGGCTCCGGGAAGTCGGAGTTGCTGCGGACCCTGGTGCTCGGTCTCGCGGTCACCCATTCGTCGGAGACGCTGAACTTCGTGCTCGCCGACTTCAAGGGTGGTGCGACGTTCGCCGGGATGTCACAGATGCCGCACGTGGCGGCCGTGATCACCAACCTGTCGGACGATCTGACGCTCGTCGACCGGATGGGTGACGCGATCCGCGGCGAGTTGCAGCGGCGGCAGGAGTTGCTGCACAAGTCGGGCAACTACGCGAACATCCACGACTACGAGAAGGCGCGTGCGGCGGGCGCTCCGCTGGAGCCGCTGGCCTCCCTGGTGCTGGTGCTCGACGAGTTCTCCGAACTGCTCACCGCCAAGCCCGACTTCATCGACATGTTCATCCAGATCGGCCGGATCGGGCGTTCGCTGGGTGTGCATCTGCTGCTGGCGTCCCAGCGGCTGGAGGAGGGCAAGCTGCGGGGCCTCGACACGTACCTCTCGTACCGGATCGGTCTGCGGACGTTCTCGGCGGCCGAGTCGAGGGCAGCGATCGGGGTGCCGGACGCCTATCACCTGCCGTCGGTGCCGGGTTCGGGCTATCTGAAGTTCGGTACGGAGGAGATGACGCGGTTCAAGGCGGCGTACGTCTCGGGGACCTACCGCACGGGTGGCCCGGACCTGTCGGCCGGGCAGTTGCCCATCGAGCGGCGACCCGCCGTCTTCACGGCGGCCCCGGTGCCGGTGGTGTACGCGGCGCCCACGCCGATCGCCAGTTCGTCGGCCCGCACCCACGAGGACGAGGCACTCGCGGACACGGTGCTCGATGTGATCGTGCGCCGGCTGGAGGGGCAGGGCGTGCCCGCGCACCAGGTGTGGCTGCCGCCGCTCGACCAGGCGCCGACCCTGGACCAGTTGTTGCCCGGCCTCGCGCCAACGGGCGACCGGGGGCTGACCGCGACCGAGTACACCCGTCCCGGTGGGCTCACGGTCCCCCTGGGGCTGATCGACAAGCCGTTCGAGCAGCGGCGCGAGGTCCTCTACCGGGACTTCTCCGGCGCCGCGGGCCACATGATGGTCGTCGGCGGTCCGCAGTCCGGCAAGTCGACGCTGATGCGGACGCTGATCTCGTCCTTCGCGCTCACCCACACGCCGCACGAGGTCCAGTTCTACTGTCTGGACTTCGGCGGCGGCGGGCTCTCCTCCCTGGCGGACCTGCCGCACGTCGGTGGTGTGGCGTCCCGGTTGGACCCGGAGCGGGTGCGCCGGGCGGTCGCCGAGGTCCTCGGGGTGCTCAACCGGCGCGAGGAGTTCTTCCGGTCCAACGGCATCGACTCCATCGCCACCTACCGCCGTCGGCGGGCAGCGGGCGAACTCCCCGGTGAGGCGTGGGGCGATGTCTTCCTGGTCATCGACGGCTGGGGCGGCTTCAAGAACGACTACGAGATGCTGGAGCCGCTCGTCGCCGATCTCACCGCGCGCGGCCTCGGCTACGGCATCCATGTGGTGATCACCGCCGCGCGGTACATGGAGGTGCGGGCTGCGCTCAAGGACCAGATGCTCGGTCGACTGGAGTTGCGGCTCGGTGACGTCATGGACTCCGAGTTCGACCGGAAGGTCGCGGCCAATGTGCCGACCGGGGTGCCCGGTCGCGGTCAGGTGCCGGAGAAGCTGCACTTCATGACCGCCCTGCCGAGGATCGACTCGATCAGTTCGGCACACGATCTGGCGGAGGGGTGCGCGGCTCTGGTGCAGGCGTCCAAGAGCCAGTGGAACGGGCCACCAGCTCCCGTCATCCGGCTGCTGCCGCGCCGGCTGCCGGCGGAGCAGTTGCCGAAGGGCTTCGAGCAGCCGCAGCACGGCATCGCCATCGGCATCGACGAGACCAGCCTCGAACCGGTGTTCGTCGACTTCGAGACCGATCCCTTCTTCCTGGTCTTCGGCGAGAGCGAGTCCGGCAAGACCGCGCTGCTGCGGCTCATCGCCAAGCAGATCACCGAGCGATACACCCCCGAGCAGGCGCGGATCGTGGTGGGCGACTACCGGCGCACCATGCTGGAGGCGGTGGCTCCCTCGCACCTGCTGGAGTACGCACCGATGACGTCGGCCATGGAGATGCACATGGACGCCATCGGGACCGTCATGGGCAAGCGGGCGCCCAAGCCGGACATCACCCCGCAGCAGTTGCGCGACCGCAGCTGGTGGACGGGCCCCCAACTGTTCGTGATCATCGACGACTACGAGTTGGTGGCCACCGGTTCGGGCAATCCGCTGTCGGTGCTGGTGGAGCATCTGCCGTTCGCCCGTGACGTCGGCATCCGCTTCATCGTGGCCCGCAGTTCGGCGGGGGCTTCCCGGGCGATGTACGAGTCGTTCATGCAGCGGGTCAAGGAGTTGGGCGCCCAGGGCGTCATCCTCTCCGGTGACCCGGGTGAGGGCGACATCCTGGGCAACGTCCGGGCGCGGCCGATGCCGCCGGGGCGCGGCACGTTCGTTTCGCGCAAGCGCGGCGCACCGCTGATCCAGGTGGGCTGGCTGCCGGATCGCTGACGACCATAGGGTGTTCAGGGCCGTCCGAAGGGGCGGCGCAGCAGGTGGCTCGCCCTCGGGAGGGCCACCTGGTTCGACAGAACCGTGGGAGGACGGCGCGATGGCTGACGCAGCCGACAAGGAACGCGAGAAGGAAGAGCTGTACGCCCTCGACATCTCCGGTGTGGAGTGGCTCAGCGCGCCCGGCACCAGCGAGGACGAGGAGCGGGTGGAGATCGCCCATCTGCCCGGCGGGGCGGTCGCGATGCGCTCGTCGCTGGACCCGGACACCGTGCTGCGCTACACGGAGGGCGAGTGGCGCGCCTTCGTCCTCGGCGCGCGTGACGGGGAGTTCGACCTCACCTAGATCGCGGGGGCAGAACGAACGAGGGGGGTTGCCCGGCCGGTGCCGGGCAACCCCCCTCGTCATGGGCGCAGGGTCGGATCACTGCATCATGCGGAACCGGGCTGCGTTGCCCTTGTCGGTGTCCTGGTAGCCGACGACGGCCTGGTCCAGCAGTCGGGCGATGGTGGCCAGCTCCTGGTTGAGGCCGTCCATGTTGGTGGCGATGTTGCCCTGGACGGTGATGTAGGCCTCCTTGGCCTCACCCTGCCAGTTTCCGGCGACCTGCTTCACCTGGCCCAGGAGGTCCTGGAGCTGCTGGTTGAGGTAGGAGGAGGTGGCGCGCACATCACTGGCCGCCGTGGTCACCGTGTCGTAATTGACGGCAGTCGTCATCGTTTGCTCCTAGTGGCGAGGGTTTGCGAACGGTGCGGTGTCGATCAGACGTTGAGGATGGCGCTGCCCTGGCCGGGCTCCATCTTGCGGAACGCCTGGATGCGCTCGGTCTCCTGGGCGTCGAAGCCGTCGGCGCTCATCTTGACCAGCTGCTGGAGGTTGTCCAGGTCGCGCTGCACATCGCGCAGTCGGCGGTTGAGCTCCGCCTGCACCCGGTCGTACTCCTGCTGGGCCGCGCCCTTCCAGCCGGCCTGAATGCGGTCCACAACGCCGTTGAGCGAGGTGATCCGGCTGTTCAGTTCCTGCTGGAACTTGTCGATCTTGCCGGAAAGACCGACGAGTTCGCCACTAGTGACATCAAGGTCCCTATTGCCCGACATCGTGCCCCTTCTTCCTTCGACGGTGACGTAGACGGAAGCCAATTGGATGCCGCCCCCGTGATGGACAGGTTTCCACCGGTCCTACCGTCACTCTATCCACTCGGTACAGGTGTTCCAACTGCAAAGTAACCTGGGCCATTTACCTCAATGCGCCCTCTTGCGTCGCGTATCGCGGACGACGGTCGCGGCACCCGCCACCACGGACACCAGTACGACGCCGATTCCCAACGCATAGGTTGCGTACCGCTCTGTGCGCTCCTGCGCCGTCTCGCCGAGGGTCAGTGCGGCGGGCTCCGGCGCGGGCGCCTTGGCCGGTCCGGAGTCGGCCGTGGGCTGCTGGATCGGGCCGTCGTCGCCCCTGAGCGCGCGCACCGGGTCGACGACGCCCCAGCCGACGAAGTCGTCACGGCCGTTGGTGCTGCGCTCGGCGGTCTGCTCGATCTGGGCGATGATCTCGTGCGGCTTCCACTTCGGGTACTTGGCCTTCAACAGGGCGACGACGCCGGCCACATAGGGGGCCGAGAAGCTGGTGCCGTTGTCGACGCACTGCCCGTTGCCGGGGACCGTGGAGACCACGTCGACGCCCGGGGCCGCGACCCCGACGAAGTCACCCGCCTGGGAGAAGGCGGCCCGCTCGTTGTTGCGGTCCGACGAGGCGACCGCGAGGACCCCGGGGAAGGCCGCGGGATAGGTCTTCTTCAGCTTGCCGTCCATGCCGTCGTTGCCCGCCGATGCGACGACGACGATCTCCTCCTTCAACGCCCGCCCCACCGCCAGTGCCAACGCCGAATCCGGCTGTAGCGCCTTGGCCGTGTCCTGGGAGATGTTGATGACGTCGGCTTCTTCGGCGATGGCGTGGTCGATCGCCCTCGCCATCGTCACATCGCTGCCGCTGTTGTTCTCGTCGTTCTGGCGGATCGGGATGATCGTGGCCTCCGGGGCCAGACCCACGAATCCGGTGCCCGCCCGTGGGCGGGCCGCGATGATGCCGGCGACCTTGGTGCCGTGCCCGATCTCGTCGACCGTTCCATTGGTCTTCCCCGCGTTGCCGCCCGGGTCCTCCTTGTCCGCCGGCAGCAGGTCCTTGCCCGCGGACGCGTCGACGGCGCCGCGCAGTTGGGGGTTCTTGTTGTCCACGCCCGTGTCGATCACGGCGACCCGGACGCCCTTGCCCTTGGTGTCCTGCCACAGCTCGTCGAGCAGGACGCGCTGCAACGGCCAGGGCGTGCCCGGGATCTGCTTCGTCATCGGAATGGTGCACTCACCACTGCCGTCGAGGCCGGGTCCCGTACCGCTCGCGGTGCGCGGGCCCTCCACGGCGTACGCGAATGAGGGCACCAGCAGCCAGCCGGCGAGGGTGGTCGCGACGGCGACCAGGGTGGTTCTGCGGTACGGATGTTGACCCGGGACTGAGTGTCGGTACGTCACTGGCGACCGTCCCCCTACGAACCCTGCGGCTGACGCGCGCTGTTGGTGTCGAGTCGCGGGCCCTTGGACAGGAACTCCGACCATACGATCGGGATCAGCGCGGGCGTCACCTTTCCGTACCCCAGCCGGTTCTGCGCCTCGCTCGGCTCGGGGCGACCGTCCGACTGCTGTGGCTGGTCGCCGGCACCGATCTCCGAACGGTCGCTGTCGCTGTCGCCGTTGGCCTGGACGGCGTACCGCAGCCCGGTGTCGGTCACCAGGAACAACGAGCCGTCGGGCTTGGTCTGTTCGCCCTGGATCTGGGTGTAGAGGAGGCCGGTGCCAGGCGTCACATAGGTACTGGTGCCACCGGCCGTGATCTCCGCCGGATAGCGGGAGCCGGCCCACATGGACAGGGTCGTGCGCCCCTTGTCGTCCACCTTGCGCAGCACGCTACAGATGGTGTCGCGCTCCCCGCCCACCGTGTTGACCAGTTCCGCCTTCAGGGCGGGCCACCGGAACTCGCCGCCGAAGTCGTCGGACTCGGGGGAGAGCGACGAGGCGTCCACCTTCGACGCGTCGCCCTCCATGTCGAGCCGGTCGGTCTGGGGGGAGTTGATCAGCAGCCAGGCCGTGAAGTCCGACACGGGACGCACCTCGCCCCTGAGCACGACGTAGTGCTGCGGGCCGGTGCCGGTCGGGGCGCGCAGGACCATGCCGATCCGGTCCTGCTCCTCGGTCAGCCCGCCGCCGACATCGGCGTCCGCGCCCACCTCGCCCGGCACTTCGGGGAACTCGACCCGGCTGCCCTCGTGGAGGGTGGCCAACCAGTCGTCCGTGACGGCCTGGGGCTGCTCTCGGTTGACGAGGGCCCGGGTCAGGACGTCGGAGTCGTCGCCGGGCACCAGGTACTTGGTGCCGGAGGGGTCGACGAGGTAGCGCTGCTTCTTCTGGCCCTGCACGTACAGGACCTGACCGCCCATGAGCTTCTGGGCACCCTCGGTGAGCTTCTCGTCGCGCTTGCCGAAGACGAACGTGGCCTTCTGCACGGAGGTGCTCTTGCCGGCTCCGGGCTGCTCGCAGGCGGCCCATCGCTTGGCCCGGCCCGCCTCCTTGTCGCCGGGCAGCCGGTCGGGTGCGTACGGGATGCCGAGGATGGGGCCGCGGGGGGGTTTGCCCCGGTCGAGGACGTCATCGCTGACCGTGATGACCTTGAACTGCTGTGGGTTGAGCAGCAGACGGGCGGAGGCGAGGTTGAGGACCGGGTGGAGGAGGACCTTCTTGTTCTTGTCCTTGCCCGTCTCCAGGACCACGTAGCGGGTGGTGGACTTCTTGCCCACGATCACCTTGGTGCCGGGCGCCGCCCAGTCCTTGGGGGCCTTCGGCTTGAACATGCCGAACGCGCCGAAGCCGGCCAGGACCAGGGCACCGATGATCAACCCGGGGACGATGGCGCGCAGCGGGCGCGGCGCTCCTTCCTCCGTTCCCGTGGCAGAAGGCTGGAGGAATGCCGCCACCGTGCGTTTCTTCGCAAAGGTGTATGCGTTGAGCTCATCCCGCCGTGATGCCATGAGTCCCCATTGATGAAGAAGGCGCTATTTCCCCGTGGAGGTCGTCTGGTGCGTTCGACCTCGGGTCCTGAATACCGGACCGGCCCCCTACTATGCCTGTTATCCGATGGCTCGCGTGGGCCGGGTAGGGTGTTCCGGCCCGTGAATCCCCTTATGGGAAAGGGCCATCGGGGGCGATCGGGACGGTTTGGGGTTTTATGAACTGGGGGACGGATTAATGGCTTCCGCTACGCGTGCGCGGCGCGCTGCACGGGGGCAATCCCCCAACCAACCCGCGACGCCCTCCCAAGGAGCGGTCGCCCCCCGACTCAAGGGACGACCCGGACACTTCGGCTCGTTCCGACTGCAACAACTCGTACTGATCGAGATCTCCGCCGCCCTGTTGCTGGTGGCCTGGGTCATCGACACCCTGCTCCTGGTTCCGGCGGCGGTGGTCGCGGCGGTCCTGGTCCTCCTCGCCCTCCTGCGCAGACACCGGCGTTCCCTGCCGGAGTGGCTCGCCACCGTCTTCGCGCTGCGTGCGCGGACCCGCAAGGCCGCATCCCTGGTGCTGCCCCCGGACACCGAGCCGGGTCTGGCCCCCGCCGTCGAGTGCGACCCCGCCCTGCGGACGTACACCTTCAGTGACCGCGACCGGCGCCCGGTCGGGATGATCGGGGACGGCACCTTCGTGACCGCGCTCCTCCAGGTCGAGTCCGGCCCGACCGCACTGCGCCCGGAACGGACCGCGCGTCCCCTGCCCGTCTCCCTCGTCCGGGACGTGCTCGAAGTGGACGGCATCCGACTGGAGTCGGCGCAGATCGTCCAGCACACCCAACCCGCGCCCGCCCCGCACCTGCCGCAGCAGTCGGTCGCCGCCCGCAACTACGCGCCGCTCCAGGCGCAGACGGGTTCACCCGCGCTGCGGATCACGTGGATCGCGCTCAAGCTGGACCCCGAGCTGTGCCCCGAGGCGGTCGCCGCCCGCGGTGGTGGACTGGAGGGCGCGCAGAAGTGTCTGGTGCGCACCGCCGACCAGTTGGCGAGCAGGCTTGCGGGCGCCGGATTCACCGCGACCGTGCTGACCGAGCCGGAGCTCATCGCCGCCGTCGCGACCTCCTCCTGCGCAAGCCCGCTCGCGATCGCCCAGGCGGGACGGGCCGACGCGCCCACGCGACGCACCCAGGAGACCTCCCGCACCTGGCGCGTCGACGACCGCCGCCACACGACCTACTGGATGGGGCGCTGGCCGCAACTGGGTGGCGGCGGGGCCTCCATGCCGCAACTCATCGCACTTCTGACCTCCATTCCGGCACTCGCCACCACCTTCAGCCTCACCCTGGGGCGGGGCGACCGGCAGGGGGTGACCGTGACCGGCCACGTCCGCATCACGGGTCGCAGCGATGAGGAACTGGTCACCGCCCGCCATGAACTGGAGCGCGCTGCTCGGGGAGTACGCACCGGACTGGTGCGGCTCGACCGGGAGCAGTTGCCCGGAATGCTCGCCACACTGCCGCTCGGGGGAGCCCGCTGATGCCGTCACCCGCCACCAGACTCCGTACCGGATTCGGACTGATCGGTCCGCGCCGCGATCGGCACGAGGTGCCGTTGGACCAGTTGGCCGCGCTCTCCGTGCCGGTGGGGGACGACGGGATGGTGATCGGCGTGGACGCCGAGGGCCGGCCCACCGTGCTCGGCATCAACCGCCCCACCCCGTACGACGTCACGCTGATCGGCGGCCTGTGGACGGCGCAGGTGCTCGCGCTGCGGGCGGCGGCGACGGGGGCCCGGGTGACGGTCGAGACCGGACGGGCCCCGGCCTGGACCGCGTTGGCGCAGGCGGCGGGCGGCGGTCAGCAGTGCATCTCGCTCCATGACGTGGGACGGGTGCCGCCGCAGGGGCCGTCCGCCGGCAGTCCGGTGGTGGTGGTCCGCGACTGCGGGATGCGTCCGCCACGCGGTCGCGTGGTGTCCGGGCCCTGGCAGTCGGTGGTGACCCTGCTGCCGTATCTGAGCCCGGTGGCGCCGCGGTTGATGGAGAAGTCCGGGGTGGTGGGCGTCCAACGGGTGTCCCCCGACGAGGCCGCCCAGATCGGTCGGATCATGCATCTGCCGTCGGCGGAGACGGAGGCGTTGTCGACTCTGGCGGACGGTGTGACGCTCTGGTGTACGGCACGTGATCGACAGTTCGTCATGACCCAGGCCACGGACGCCGAGACCGGATTGTTGGGCAGCGCCCGCAGGATGGACTGACCGGGCGCATACGCTAGGTCTTGCACTGTTTTGTCGGGCGATTTTCCGGGTGTTTTGTTCAACGGCTGGTGGGCATGGGCCACGTGGGGGCCGCCCGTGGCGTACGGGACGGTAGCCGACGGACGGTCGGCCCTGCCGGTCCGCCCCGATGGGCGATTAGGGTGGTGGGGGGAGCGGTGCGGGACCCTGCGGGGGTGCGCGCCGTAGAACCTGAGGGGACACCGGCGGTGTTCCACAGGGAGAGCCGGGCCGATCGGGAAACAGCGGTCGCCCCCACCCACGACGGCACCAGGGTGCTCGACCACACCAGGAGGCACAGTGAACAGCGATCGGGACGAAATCCGCGGGGGTTGGACTCCCGCCGACGAGTCCGACGCGGAGCCCGCCGAGATGACGGGTGAGTTCACCATCGACTACACCCCGCCGGCCTGGTACACGCAGAACGCGTCGGGTGACTCCACGGCCTCCGGGGCGGCTCAGACGTCGCCGCCGCCGCCGGCGGGAGCGCCGGTCCCGGGGCTGCCCACGGGCAGTGGGTTCGAGCCGAGTTGGACGCAGGCGCCTTCGCCGGTGGCACCGCCGCCCGGCCCTCCGTTGGCACCGCACCCGCAACCCGCACAGCCGCCTTCGGGCGCCGCGGTTCCACCGCTGCCGACGGCCCCTTCGCCCGCACGGCCGTCGACCGAGGACGTGGACGCCGTACGGGCCCCCGTCCTGCCGCCCGTTGTGGACCCGACGCGGATCGCGCCCCCGGCTCCCGAACCTGCGCAGGTCGTGGCTCCCGTTCCGGCGCAGGTCGTGGCTCCCGAACCGGCTGTGGCGCCGGTCCCGGTGGTCGAACCCGTGGGGAATCCCGCTTCGGCACCGGACGCCTGGGCGCCCCCGGCGCCGGCCACCGGACACACGGGGACGACGCACCACACCGCTTCCGCCCCCGATGCGGCGCCCGACTCCCCTGTGCAGCCCGCGGGCACTCCCGTCGCACCGGCGTCCGAACCGCTCGGCGGCGGAGATGTGGAGAGCGGAGCAACCATGCGCTTCTCCCCCGTCGTGCCGGGGCGTGAGATCGCGGAGCGGGACGCCGCGTCCGAGGGGGCGAGAAGCGCGGAGCCCGGTGCGGAGCGGTCCGACACGGCCGATTCCGCCCCGACCCCTGGTGGCCCCGCGAACGGGGCGTCGGTGGCCGGGCCGCCGAGCGCCGTCGACGCGAGTGCGGCCGTCGAGCCCGCGTCCGTACCGGCTCCCACCGAGGACCGCGAGCAGGTCTCCCCGGCGACCGGCGGTCCCCGCGGCGATCAGAGCGACCGGGAGAACGAGCGGCCACCGGTGGTGGATGCCACCGCTCCGGCAGGGGATGAGTCCCCGGACTCCCCCGCACCCGCCGACTCCCCGGGCAACTCTGCGAACTCCGCGAACTCCAGAGATGGGGACGACCCCGCCGATCCCGGTCGTCCGGCTCCCCAGGACGCGATCCCCGCGTCCCGGGACTCCGTTCCCGACTCCCGGGACGCGGCCCCCGTTCCGCGTGGTGGCGTCCCCGCCCTTCCGAATCCCGCCCTTCCGAATCCCGCCCTTCCGTCTCCCGCGCAGGCATGGGCACCCGGCGACCAGACCCCGGACGCGGCCCTGCCGCCGCTGCCTCCCGCCTTCCAGCCTGCCGCGCCCGCTTCGGCGCCGCAGTGGCCGGTCTCCCCCCAGAGTTCCGAGCAATCCGCGGTACCGCCGCTGCCCGGCCCCACACCGACCGGGCCGCCGCCCGGATACGGCTTCCCGCAGCCCGGGACGCCGGGCCAGCCGGGCGGGTACGGATATCCCCAGCAGGACCCGCCGGTGGCCCCGCTGCCCCGGGCCGCCCACCCGGCGCACCCCGGGCACGAGGTCCCGCCCGCGCAGGTGCAAGCAGGCGTTCCCGAGGCGCACCAGGGTCCCCAGGCTCCACAGCACCCCCAGCCCTTCGCGCCGCAACAACAGCACCAGCCCCCGTACCAGCAGCCCCCGTACCAGCAGTCCACGGACCAGCAGCCACCGCAGCAGCCGTACGCCCAGCAGAACCCGCCCGGCTACGGCTTCCCGCAGCCGCCCCGGCCGCCCGAGCCGCAGGCGCAGGCACCGGTGCACCACCCGCAGGCACAGGTGCCGCAGGGGCCTCCTCCCGGCTACGGCTATCCGCAGGGTCACCAGCCGACCGCCGGGCCGCTGCCACCGCAGCGTCCCGGGCCCCAGGAGCCGCCCGCCGCGCAGGGCCAGCAGAACCCGCCCCCGTACCAGCAGGTCCAGCCCCAGGCCGGTCCGCCGCAGCCGACCGTGCCGCCGGTCGATCCGCGGGCCGGGGCAGCCTGGCCGACGCCGGTCACCCACGACCAGCGGGAACGTTCGGTTCCGGGTGCTCCGCTCGGTTACACGGCGGCCGTCGAGCTGTCCTCGGACCGGCTGCTGCGCAACAACCGGCAGAAGCCCAAGTCGAGTCGCACGCCTTCCGGCGCCTCCCGGTTCAAGCTGGGCGGCAAGAAGGAGGAGGCCGAGCGGCAGCGCAAGCTCGAACTCATCCGCACACCGGTGCTGTCCTGCTACCGCATCGCGGTGATCAGCCTCAAGGGCGGCGTCGGCAAGACCACGACGACCACCGCGCTGGGCTCGACGCTGGCCACCGAACGGCAGGACAAGATCCTGGCCATCGACGCCAACCCGGACGCGGGCACGCTCGGCCGTCGGGTGCGCCGGGAGACCGGAGCGACCATCCGGGACCTGGTGCAGGCGATCCCGTACCTCCACTCGTACATGGACATCCGCCGGTTCACCTCGCAGGCGCCGTCCGGACTGGAGATCATCGCCAATGACGTGGACCCCGCGGTGTCGACGACCTTCAACGACGAGGACTACCGTCGGGCCATCGAGGTGTTGGGCCGTCAGTACCCGATCATCCTCACGGACTCGGGCACCGGGCTGCTCTACAGCGCGATGCGCGGGGTGCTCGACCTCGCGGACCAGCTGATCATCATCTCGACGCCCTCGGTCGACGGCGCCAGCAGTGCTTCGACGACGCTCGACTGGCTGTCCGCCCATGGGTACGCGGATCTGGTGCAGCGTTCGGTCACCGTCATCTCCGGGGTGCGGGAAACCGGGAAGATGATCAAGGTCGAGGACATCGTGCAGCACTTCCAGACCCGCTGCCGGGGCGTGGTCGTGGTGCCGTTCGACGAACACCTCGCGGCGGGCGCCGAAGTCGATCTGGACATGATGCGGCCCAAGACCCGCGAGGCGTACTTCAACCTCTCGGCACTGATCGCCGAGGACTTCGTGCGCGCCCAGCAGCAGCAGGGGTTGTGGACCGCGTCGAACGGCAACCCGCCGCCGACGATGGCCCCGCCGATGCCCGGGCAGCCGGGAGCTCCCGTACCGCAGCAGCAGGGGCAACAGCCCTACGCGCCGCAGCACCCCCAGCCCCAAGGCGGTGCGCCGTACGGGGGCGGACAGCAGCCATATCCGCAAGCGGGCTGGCAGCAGCAGGCGCAGTACCAGGTGCCCGGACAGCCCGCGGCGCCCCACCAGGCCCCGGGCCAAGCCTTCTACGGGGCCCCTGGGCAGGCTCCGCCGCCGGCCTTCTCACAGCCGGGAGCGCCGCAGCCCCCCGCCCGAGGGGGCCAGTCGGATGATTCCGGGTCGCCGGATGCGGGCGCTCCCCCGGTGGCCGAGAACTGGCCGCCCCGGCAGCCGCCGCAACCGCCCCAGGGCCCGCCGCAGTAGGCCCGACCAGCAGGGCCCGTACCGCCGAGCGGTACGGGCCTTCGCCTCGTCCGGACCGCCCACACGCGCCCGGCGGGTCGTTGACCTGCCGAACCACCCCTGATAGACGTCGCCTCAACGATGGGCCGACCCCAACCGGCCATCAACTCCCCGTGCGTGATGACGCGAGGTCACGATGGCCACTGAGGCGCGCAGACGGCTGTGGCTCGCCCTGGGCACCACGATCGTCCTGCTGGCCGTGCTCGTCCCACCGGGCCGGGCGGCAAGCTCCGCGCCCAGGGTGTTGACGGTCGCCGTCTCCCAGAGCGTGGACTCCCTGAGCCCGTTCCTGGCCCAACGCATGGTCGCGACCACCGTGCACCGGCTGATCTACGAGAACCTCACGAACTACGACGTCAAGGACGGTCGGGCCGTGCCGGGGCTCGCCACCTCCTGGACCGCTTCACCGTCCAAACTCGTCTGGACGTACGCGATCCGCCGCGGGGTGCACTGGTCGGACGGCCGGCCCGTCACCGCGGCGGATGCGGCCTGGACGTTCACCACGATGATGGAGAACCCGGAGGCGGCCACCGCCCACGGGAGCTACACGGCGAACTTCCGCAAGGTCACCGCCCCCGATCCGCACACGCTCGTCATCGAACTGCGCAAACCGCAGGCCACCATGGTCGCGCTCGACGTTCCGATCGTGCCCCGGCACATCTGGTCCCGGGTGCGCGACTTCTCGTCGTTCAACAACGACCGGACGTATCCGGTGGTGGGCAACGGTCCCTTCGTCCTGACCGACTTCCGGGTGGACCGGTTCATCAGGCTCACACCGAACAGGTCGTTCTGGCGGGGTGCGCCGCACTTCGACGAGTTGGTCTTCACGTACTACAAGGACGGGGACGCGGCCGTCGCCGCCCTGCGCAAGGGCGAGGTGTCCTTCGTCCACGGCCTGACCCCCGCGCAGGCGTCGGCGCTCAAACGCGAGACGGGCATCACGGTGAACGACGCGCCCGGCCGCCGCTTCTTCGCCCTGGCCACCAACCCGGGCGCACGCTCGCTCGACGGTCGACGATTCGGCAACGGACACCGGGCCCTCCTCGACCCCGCCGTCCGCAAGGCCCTCATCCACGCCACCGACCGGCGGACCATCGTCGAGAAGGTCTTCCGGGGCCATGCCGTGGAGGGTGCCGGATACATCCCGCCCCGGTTCCGCTCCTACTTCTGGCAGCCGTCCCCAGGACAGCGGATGGACTTCGCACCGGCCGCATCGGCAGCCCTGCTCGACCGCGCGGGCTACCGGCTGAAGGGGAGGCAGCGGCTCGGCAAGGACGGCAGACCGCTGCGGTTCCGGCTGCTCTGCCACGCCATCGACCCCAACGACAAGGCCGTCGGCCGATATCTACGGGAGTGGTGGGGCAGGCTCGGCATCGAGGTGCGGCTCGACTGCCGGGACAATGTCTCCGACCCCTGGCTGCGCGGCGACTACGACCTCGCGTTCGACGGCTGGTCGGTCAGCCCCGACCCGGACTTCGTCCTGTCGATCCACACCTGCGGCGCCCTGCCCGCGACTCCCCGGGGCACCGGTTCGACGGACAACTTCATCTGCGACCGGCAGTTCGACGCGCTGTACCGGCAGCAGTCGGCCGAGTACGACACGGTCCGCCGGGCCGACCTCGTCAAGCGGATGCAATCCCGGCTCTACGACACCGGCTATCTGCACATCCTCGCCTATCCGAACGCGGTCGAGGCGTACCGCACCGACCAGATCGCCTCGATCACGACCATGCCCGAGGACGGGGGCAACATCTGGGGGCAGGACGGCTACTGGAGCTGGTGGTCGGCGAAGCCGACGGTCGGTACGGCCGCCCGGATCGCGGTCGGGCCGTCCGCGGCGTCCGTCCTGTCCGGCATGGCGGCGGCCCTGGCCGTGGCGCTGCTGGTCGCCGGCCTGGTCGTCCGACGGCGGCGGGCGACGGCGGACGACCGTGCGTAGCGCCCCGCGGAACCCGAGCGCACCCGGGCTTCGAGCCGCGAGTGGTCAGGCAGCGGGCACCGCACTCCGTCGCGTCCCCGGAAGGGAGCCCCGCCCGTGACGTCGGTCGCGTACGCCGAGGAACGGGCCGGAAGTCCCCTCGCCGGCTATCTCCGCTACGGGGTCGGCAAGGTGGCCGGGGCCGTCGTCTCCCTGGTCGCCGTGCTGGTCACCGGGTTCTTCCTGTTCCGGATCATCCCCGGCGATCCGGTGAAGGCAATGACGCATGGAATGCCCACCTCTGCCGAACAACTGGCGACCCTACGCGCCCAACTCGGGCTCGACCGACCGCTGTGGCGGCAGTTCACCGACTACTGCGGAGCGGCCCTCGGCGGCGACCTCGGCATCTCGTACCAGTTCCACGCCCCGGTAGGCGAGCTGATCGCCGAGAAGCTCCCCGCGACCGTCCTGCTGACCGGGACCGCCGTACTGCTCTACTCGGCCCTCGGCCTCTGGCTCGGCACCCACTGCGCATGGCGGCACGGCGGGCGGATGGACCGGCTCACGACCGGGGTGGCGCTGACCCTGTGGTCCGTACCGTCCTTCTGGCTGGGTCTGCTGCTGATCGTCACCCTCGCGGTCGGCGCGGGCCCCGTCCCCGGGCTCTTCCCCACCGGCGGCATGGAGTCGGGCGGCACGCAGGGCTTCGCCCATGTCGTGGACGTGGCGCACCACATGGTGCTCCCGGTGTGCACGTTGGTCGCCGTCGGCTATGCGCAGACGCTGCTGGTGGTGCGGGCGTCGTTGCTGGACGAGTTGGGGAGCGACTATCTGACGACCGCACGGGCGAAGGGCCTGCGCGATGCCTCCGTGCGTCGACGCCATGCCGTACCCCATGCGCTCCTGCCCACGGTGACCATGGTCTTCATCAACCTCGGCCATGTGGTGGCCGGTTCGATCCTGGTGGAGACGGTGTTCTCCTGGCCCGGCCTCGGGGGCCTGTTCTACCAGGCGCTCAGCGTGCCCGATCTCCCCCTGGTGCAGGGGCTGTTCATCGTCTTCGCCGGAGTGATGATCCTGATGAACCTGCTGGCCGACCTGGCCTGCCCCTTCCTCGACCCCCGGGTGCGCCGATGACGTCCGCCCTGGTGTGGGCCCGTCGCCGCGGCTCGCTCGCCCGCTTCTGGCGGGGTTATCGCGAACAGCGCGCGGGGCTGTGGGGTCTCTCGGTCCTGCTGGTGATCGGTGCGGTCGCCGCAGCCGCCCCGCTGCTGGCGTCCGGGGATGTGCGGAGCGTCGCCGACGCACCCGGCGGGCCCATGGAGGCACCCAGTGGCGCCTACTGGCTGGGTACCGACCAGTTCGGCCGCTCCCTCCTCGGGCTGTTGGTGTGGGGCGCCCGGGTGTCGCTGGCGGTGGGGCTGCTCGCCGCGGCGCTGTCCGTGGCGATCGGCACCCTGGTCGGGGTCGTCGCCGGACACTACGGGGGCTGGTTCGCCACCGCCCTGATGCGGATCACCGACTGGTTTCTGGTGATGCCGGCGCTGGTGCTGGCGATCGTGCTGGCGACGGTGTTGTCCCGGGGCCTGTGGACGGTGATCCTCGCGATCGCGGTGACCAGTTGGCCGACCACGGCACGGCTGGTGCGGGCGCAGACGGTCGCGGTCGAGTCCCGTCCCTACATCGAGCGCGCCACCGCGCTCGGCGGCGGCCACCGGCACATCATGACCCGCCATGTGCTCCCGCAGGTGATGCCCCTGGTGTTGGCGCAAACGACGCTCGGCATCTCCACGGCCATCCTCACCGAGGCGACCCTCGCCTTCCTGGGCCTCGGTGACCCTTCGGTGGTCTCCTGGGGCGGGATGCTCCAGGACGCCCGGGAGGCGGGGGCGGTCTCGTCGGGGCACTGGTGGTACCTGGCGCCGCCCGGGATCGCGATCGCCTCGGTGGCCGTGGCGTTCACCGTGTGCGGACGGGCCGTGGAATCGGTGCTCAACCCCCGACTGGGGGCGGCGCGATGAACCCACCAGCGATGAACCCACCGGCGGTGCACCGGACCGGAGGGCGGCTGCCATGGACCGGGGGGCGGTTGCGGTGAACCTGCTGGAGGTGCGGGACCTCACGGTCACCTACGGTTCGGGGCCCATGGCGGTACCCGCCGTACGGGGCGTGGACCTGACGGTCAGCGCAGGACAGAAGGTGGGCATCGCCGGGGAGTCGGGCTGCGGGAAGTCCACGCTCGCCCTCGCCCTGCTGCGTCTGCTGCCCGCATCCGCCCGCTTGGACGGGCGGATCCTGCTCGACGGCGAGGACGTACTCACCATGCGCTGGGGCCGGCTGCGGGCGGTGCGCTGGGCCGGGGCCTCGATCGTCTTCCAGGGGGCGATGCACTCCCTGAACGCGGTACGGCGGATCGGCGAGCAGATCGCCGAACCGCTGCTCGTCCACCGTAGGGCCACACCGGCGGCGGCCCGGACCCTGGCGGGGGAACTGCTGCGGCAGGTCGGACTGCCCACGGCCCGCGCGGACGCCTATCCGCACGAACTCTCCGGCGGCCAGCGCCAACGGGTGATGATCGCGATGGCGCTGGCGTGCGATCCCTCGCTGATCGTCGCCGACGAACCGACCACCGCGCTCGATGTGATGATCCAGGCCCAGATCCTGCGACTCGTCCAAGCGCTGGTGACCGAACGGAACATCGGACTGGTGATGATCAGTCACGATCTCGCGGTCCTCGCGGACGTCTGCGATCGACTCGCCGTGATGTACGCGGGGCGGGTGGTCGAGGAGGGGCCGGCACGGGCCGTGTTCGACGCCGCGCGCCACCCCTACGGCCAGGCGCTCTCGGCCGCGTTCCCCCGGGTCGGCGACCCCGCGTCGCGCCTGGCGCCCCGCGGGCTGCCCGGCGATCCCCCCGACCCCGCCGCACTCCCCACCGGCTGTGCCTTCCACCCCCGCTGCGCCCGCGCACTGGAGCCGTGCACCCATCAGGACCAGTCGCTGACCGGGGACGACGAACACCGGGTCGCCTGTCTGCGTGCGGACGAACCGCAGGGTCGACCTTCAGGGAGCACCCCATGAGCCCCGAGCCCCTGCTGACCGCGGAGGGGCTGCACGTCCGGTTCCCCGGTCGCCGCGGCGGGCCCGACGTACGGGCCGTGGACGGCGTGGACCTCACGGTGGCGGCCGGCGAGATCGTCGCCCTCGTCGGTGAGTCGGGCTGCGGCAAGAGCACCCTGGCCCGGGCCCTGCTGGGTCTGGTGCCCGTGGGGGCCGGCCGGATCGGCTTCGCCGGTGCTCCGCTCCCCACCACTCCCCGCGGGCTGAAGTCCTTCCGGCGCCGGGTCCAGTTGGTCCTCCAGGACCCCAGTGGATCGCTCAACCCTCGGCACACGGTGTACGACGCGGTGTCCGAGGGGCTGCGGATCCACCGGTACGAAGGGGACGAACGGGAGGCGGTCTGCCGGGCGCTGTCATCGGCGGGTCTGCGTCCGCCCGAACGCTTCCTGCTGCGGCGCCCCCATGAGCTCTCCGGCGGTCAGCGACAGCGGGTCGTGATCGCGGGCGCACTGGCCCTGGAGCCCGAACTGATCGTCGCCGACGAACCGGTGGCCTCGCTCGACGCCTCGGTACGCGGGGAGATCCTGGCGCTGCTCCTGCGGCTGCGCGACGAACTGGGCCTGTCCGCCCTGGTGGTGACGCACGATCTGGGGTTGGCGTGGAACATCGCCGACCGGGTCGCGGTGATGTACCTGGGACGGATCGTGGAGTACGGCACGGTCGAGGAGGTGCTCACGGCGCCCCGGCACCCGTACACCCAGGCGCTGTTGTCGGTACTGCCGGAGGCGAAGTCGCCCGCGGTGGTCCTCGGCGGCGAACCGCCGGACCCGACGAGGGTGGCGGAAGGCTGCCGCTTCCACGAACGGTGTCCCCTCCTGGCCGCGGACCCCGCCGGGCGCGCAGCTCACTGTCGGAGCCGGGCGCTGCCGATCCTGACGGGCCCGGGGGCCGCCTGCCACTGGGTGTGACATCCGCCCGCCCACCCCGCACTCCACGGGGAGAGTGCTCCCGACCACGGCGAGAGGCGTTCCCCAGCAGACCTCTGGCCCCTACACGTTTCCTGCCGGTACGGTGATCGCCCCACGTGCGAGCCGCCGTCGTCTCCACCTGCCCGTGCACCCGTTGGAGACCCCGTTGTCCTCGTTCGCCCTGCCCTCGTCGGCGCTCGCCCCGCGGCGCGCCTGGCTGACCGATCTGCCCGTACTGCTGGTGGCCGTCGTGTGGGGCGCCAGCTATCTGGCGGCCAAGGGCATCACCACCACCCACACCGTCATCGCCGTACTGGTGCTCCGCTTCGCGGTGGTGCTGCCGGTCCTGATCGTCGCCGGACACCGCAGGTTGAGGGCCCTGACGGCGGCCCAGTGGCGGGGAGCGGGCGGCCTCGGGGCCATCCTCAGCGGCATCTTCCTGCTGGAGACCTACGGGGTCGTCCACACCTCCGCCACCAATGCCGGACTCATCATCAGCCTCACCATGATCTTCACCCCGCTCGCCGAAGCGGCGGTCACCCGGACCCGTCCGTCACGGGCCTTCGTCGGCGCGGCGGGACTGTCGGTCGCCGGAGTGGTGCTGCTGACCCAGGGCAGCGGGTTCACCACGCCGTCCGTGGGCGATCTGCTGATGCTGCTGGCCGCGGTGGCCCGGACGGTCCATGTGTTGGCCATGGCCCGGGTCGAGGCCGTCCGGAGCGCGGACTCCCTGTCGCTCACCACTGTCCAGTTGGGCAGTGCGGTGGCCGTGTTCGCGGTGTTGGCCGCGCTGCCCGGCACGGGTGCGTCCCCCTGGGCGGTGGCGGTCGGATTCGGCCCCCGGGAGTGGGCGGGGCTGCTGTTCCTCGCCGTGTTCTGCACCCTGTTCGCGTTCTTCGTCCAGATATGGGCCGTACGACGTACGTCCCCGTCCCGGGTCAGCCTGCTGCTGGGCACCGAACCACTGTGGGCCGCTGCGGTCGGCATCATGATCGGCGGTGAGCACCTGGGGGTACTCGGACTGGTGGGAGCGGCGCTGGTGCTCGGCGGCACGATGTGGGGCCGCCGGGCCGCGGACCGCGAGGGCTGATCGATTCGCGCCGATCCGCTCGGGCGATCGGTTCACGGCACGCGGGTGCGCCCCCTGCCGGTTCCAGCCGGGGCACACCCGTGGCGTGTTGGGGCGAGCAGCGCTCAGGAGGCGGCCGAGATCAGCTCACGGCACTTCTTGACGTCGGCGGTCATCTGCACCAGCAGATCATCCACGGTGTCGAACTTCTGCATCCCCCGGAGGTACGCCAGGAAGTCCACGGCGACGTGGAGACCGTAGAGGTCGAGCCCCACCCGGTCGATGGCGTACGCCTCGACGGTCCGCTGCGTACCGTTGAACTGCGGATTGGTGCCCACCGAGATCGCGGCGGGCATCCGCTCGCCGTTCGCGGTCAGCCAGCCCGCGTACACCCCGTCGGCCGGGATCGCCGTATGGGGCAGGGTCTCCAGATTGGCGGTGGGGAATCCCAACTCCCGGCCGCGCTGCGCCCCGCGCACCACCACGCCCTCGACGCGGTGGGGGCGGCCCAGGATCTCGTTCGCGCCCTCGATGTCGCCCTCGGAGAGCAGCCGACGGGTGAGCGTGGAGGAGAACGGTTCGCCGCCGCCCGCATCGCCCGTGACGAAGAGGTCGATGACCTCGACGTCGTAGTCGTAGGTGGCGCCGAGTTCCGCGAGGAAGGTGACGTTGCCCGCAGCCTTGTGGCCGAAGCGGAAGTTGGGGCCCTCGACGACCAGTCGGGCGTGCAACTTGTCGACCAGGACCTTCACGATGAAGTCGGCCGGCGAGAGCTGGGAGAACTCCGCGGTGAACGGCAGGATCAGCACCGCGTCCACCCCCAGTTCGGCCATCAGCTCGGCCCGTCGGTGGTGCGGTGAGAGCAGCGGCGGATGGCTGCCCGGGCGCACGACCTCACTCGGGTGGGGATCGAAGGTCACGACGACCGAGGGCAGGGAGAGTTCACGCGCCCGCTCCACGGTCCGACCGATGATCACCTGGTGGCCGCCGTGCACCCCGTCATAGGAGCCGATGGTGACGACACTGCGCCCCCAGTCCTCGGGAATGTCCTCCAAGCCACGCCAGCGCTGCACTGTGCTCGCTCCTCGCCCGAACCCGTTCAACAGATGTACCGATCTGCCGGTGTGTCGATTTTCCGACAGCCGATTGCCGATTACGCAGGTCTAAGACTGCCATGCCCACGCCGTACGGTTGGCATCGGCATCGCGCCACCGAGGTTCCCGACCGCTCGGCGAGCGCCCGGGCCGAGCACCCCGGTCCACTCCCTGGGGTCCCTGGCCAGGCAGCCTGCGATCAACCACGCGAATTCCGGGCGTTCCCTGGCCAACTCGACCACGATGCCGTCCCAGCGGGCGAAACCGTGCGGAGTGCGGGCGTAGAGGGTGCCGGTGCGGTGGATGAGATCACGGGTGCGGGCCATCGTGCGGACGGTGGCCGTACGGGCGGCTGCGCGCAGGAGGGCGTCGAGCACCGCGGGCTCGGGCGACCGTTCGCCCTGCTGCCGGAGCAGCGCCTCCAGCAGTTCGATCCGCAGCGGGTCAGCCCCGGGCTCTCCCGGTGCGGCGAGCACGGAGGCGAGCTCCTGTCTGAACTCCCCGGGACCGTCCTGGACCGCCTCGCTGACCAGGGGAAGCAGCAGGACCCTGGCGGCCGGTCCCTGGGTCAGCCGGTGTTCGACGAAGGCGGCGGCGTCCTGCGCGCCCGCGGGGTGGCACCGGATGTACTCGGCCACCAGCTGTGCTGCCCGGCGGGCCGGCCCGTGGTCCTGGAGCCGGGCCAGCGCGCGTACGACCTCGCCCGCGCCGGCGCCGTCCGCCCGTAGCCGTGCTCCCAGGACGGGGAAGACCCGGTCGGGGTGGGTGGCCAGGGCGGGGACGAAGGCGGCTGCGGGCAGTCCGGGAGCACCGGCCGACCAGCAGTCGAGGGCCCGGTCGAGGTGATGGGAGCGGGTGCGCGGGTCGCGGACGAGCACGGCGAGCGCAGGCCCCCGCAGTTCCGCGTCGGCGGGGTGCGCCAGGAGGGCGGACGCCGCGTACCGCAGCAGTTCGCCATCGGCGCCGCTGCTTGCGTGCGCCGCCACGACCGGGGCGTGGACCGCCGCCGCCCGTCGTCTCCCGGGCCGTGCGTCGTGCGCCCAGCGGTCCACTGCCCGGCACAGCGCGGAGGGCTCCGCCTCGGCGAGCGCGGCGAGGAGTTCCCGCGCACGGGGATGGTCGCTCGCCACCAGGGCTTCCGTCAGATCGTCCGGGGCGAGGTCGCGATGGGCGTACAGCAGGGCCCGCGCGGTTTGGGCCACGGTCGGGCCCGGCGCCGTGGGGGTGTGGGTCGCCAGCGGGGTCCGATCGGTGAACCAGCGGCACAGCAGGGGCTGGACGGTCAGCGGATCGGCGGTCAGCCGGGCGGCGACCGCTGCGAGGAAGGGGGGCAGGCCGTCGCGTGCCGGTGGATCGGCGGGAACCAACCGTCGCAGCAGATCGAGCCGGTCCGCCTCGGACAGCCTCAGTCCGCACCAGAACCGGGGGTCGAAGGCGGCGAACGCACCGGTGCCGGGCGGCCGGCGGGAGCGTGCGGCGATGTGGTCGGCCAGCGCCCGCAGCAGGGTGAGGTGGGCGCCGGGGTCGGGGACGGCGAGCAGGGTCCCGGTGAGGAGGTGTACGCCCCACCAGCGGGCCTCTGCGGCCCGCTCGCCGCGATCGGTGCCGTGGTGGGCGCCCGGTGCCCATGCGGAGCCGCCCGACGCCCGACCTGCGGGATCGGCCTGGCCGGGCGGGCGCGGTGGCGTGGCACGGTCCAGTCGGTCCACTGCTTCGATCATGTCCGCGAGGCGTTCGGCGAGCGCCACCGGCCCGCACCGGCGCTCCCGCTGGAGCAGTGCCTGCACCACCGGCCCGATGCGATGGTGCGGTACGGGCAGGGCGGCCGCGGGCGGGCCCTGCCGGGCGCCGGGGGGCGGGGGGACGTGTCCGGCCACCCCCGGCGGTCCGGGGTGCGCGGGCAGGGCGAACAGCGCGGTGCGCCCGTGGTGCACGAGGGCGTGCAGCGCCGCGTCGAGATCGAGGTGGAGCCCTTGGAGCCAGTCGGCTACCTCTTCGTGGGCGAAGCGGTAGCCGGCGCCGGTGGGGACCAGGAGCCCTTCCGAGAGGATCGCGGGGGCCCATCCGGTGCGCCAGGGGAAGAGCTCGTCGAAGGACTCCCGCTCCAGCTCGCCCTGGCCGGGGCCGAGGCACCGCCGAGCCGCCTCGTGGATCCGGCCCAACACCCGGGCGGCGAGCCGCCGGACCGCCAGCCCGCGCGGGGGTTGCCGGTCGAACGCGGCGATCCGCACCGCGACCCGGGCGCACTGGAGATCGAGGTGCGCGCGGAAGACCTCGGTGCGCGTGGGCCGACCGGGCGCCCCGCCGGGGAGCGCCCGCCGCACCTCGGCCAGTAGGCGCAGGGCGAGCGGACGGAGTTCCTCGCCCGGTGCGAGGGGTTCCGCGGGCAGTCCGTAGTGGCGGGCCGTCCGGTCGGCCTCAGCGGACGTGAGCGGGTGGAGGGGAATGGCAGGCGGTAGGGCGAAGGCGGGCCGCTCGGGGTGGTGCAGCAGGTGCCGGGGATAGAGGGCACCGGCCCGTTCCCAATGCTCGGGCCGGCAGCCGACGACCAGCGACACCCCGTGGGCGTCCAGCCAGCGCGCCGTGGCCGCGGTCCACTGCGGAAGTCGCCCGGCCAGCAGGGGCGGCATCTCCTCGGGCCCGTCGAGGAGCACCAGGAGGGGGCGGTCGGCGCCGCGGGCGAGGGCGGCGATCCTCTCCGGGGTGACGGTCGTCGGGTGAGGGTCGGGCCCGGCGCCGCACCGACGGCCGGGGCCACCAAGGGCTGCACAGGCTCCGACGGCTCCGTGCAGGGCCCGGGCGACGGCGTCGGTCAGACAGCGGTCGTCCGGCCAGAGGTCCGCCCCACGGAGCCACACCGTGGGAGCCGGCCCGGGGCCCTGTGCGCGCCGGGTGGCCCAAGCCATCAGTTCGGTCGTACGGCCCGACCCGGGAGGGCCCACGAGGGCGCACACTCCCCGGGTGACGGCATCGAGTTCCCTCTGTACAGGGGGCCGCGGCAAGGGCTCGGGCCAGGCGTCGGGGCACCTCGGCCCGCGGGCGGACAGCGCGGTGAGTTCAAGGACGGCCGCGAGGTTCAGATCCGCGCCGTGGCAGGGCACGGTCGTGGCATTGCGCTCGATGAGCGCCCCGAGCGGAGAGCCCGCAGGAAGGTCGACGGGAGGCAGCGGCAGGGCGTACGCGGACGCCGCACGTTCGCCGTGGAGGGCGGTTCCGACGAGGCCGACGACCGCACCCGTCGTCGCATCGATCAGCGGGCCGCCGGCCGCGGTGCCGCCGAGCGCGAGGGCGTCACCGGACCCGGGGGCGACGGCGAGCGCGAGGACGTCGTCGATGGGGTGGAACCGGTCGGTCGCGGTGTAGACGGCCGCGGTCCGCCCGAGGAGCCGCGCGCTCCGCCAACCGCGGGCCCAGAGCCTCAACCGGCAGTGCGGTGGGAGCGGTCGGCGCACCCCGATCGGCAGCGGCGGCACCGCGAGGTCCTCCGTGCGGACGAGGGCGATACCCGCCGCCGGGATCGAGGTGATCGCATCGGCTTCGGCGAGGCAGACCCGCTCACCGGGGCCGTGCACGACGACCCGCGAGAGCCCGTCGACGCACTCATGGCCGGTGACGACGGTGCCGAGGTGGTCGGCGACGAATCCGGTCCCGCGGTGCCGTCCCGCGAGATCGCAGATGCGTACCAGCGTGGCCGGGTCACCGCGTCCCATGACCTCGACGGTAGGTCGGCGGGGACGCGCGGGTGAAGGACGCGGTGCGAACGCGCCCCCCGCGTGCGCCCGCCGTGCCCCGAGCGCCTGGCCGTCCGGGTGAGCACGGCCGGGGAGGCCCGCACGTGCGGAGGCCCGCCGTGCAGCGAACGTTCCGCTCCACGACGGGCCTGTGCGGCGATCGGTCAGCCGAACACGGCCAGGCTCTTGGCCTTGCCCTTCTGCTCCTCCACCAGCGCGAGGAAGCGCCCCTGCGGCCCGAAGACCGCGACGGGCGACGTGTCGTACGGGGGCATGTCCAGTCGTACGCCGTGGGCCACCAGCTTGGCCCGCCGCTCGTCGACCTCCCAGCGGGCGAAGGCCGCGGCAGCCGCATCGGCGATGGGCATCACGGTCAGCTCCTCCTGGAGTTGGTCGAGCGTCCTGGCCGCATCCAGACCGTACGGGCCCACCCGGGTGCGTCGCAGTGCGGTCAGATGGCCTCCGACCCCGAGTCCGGCGCCGAGGTCACGGGCCAGCGCACGGATGTAGGTGCCGGAGGAGCAGACGACCGAGACGACCAGGTCCACGACCGGGGTGCCGTCTTCGGCGACGGCGCCTCGCACGTCGTACACACGGAACGACGAGACCGTGACCGGGCGGGCCGGGATCTCGAAGTCCTCGCCGCCGCGGACCCGGGCGTAGGAGCGCTTGCCGTCGATCTTGATGGCGCTGACCTTGGAGGGCACCTGCATGATGGCACCGGTGAGGGCTGCCACACCCGTGTCGATGGACTCGCGCGTGACCGCCGAGGCGTCCACCGAGGCGGTGAGCTCACCCTCGGCGTCGTCCGTGACCGTCGTCTGCCCCAGGCGGATGGTGCCCAGGTACTCCTTCTCGGTCAGCGCGAGGTGCCCGAGGAGCTTGGTGGCCCGCTCGACGCCGAGGACCAGGACTCCGGTCGCCATGGGGTCGAGCGTCCCGGCGTGTCCGACACGGCGGGTCCGGGCGATGCCGCGCATCTTGGCGACGACGTCGTGGGAGGTGAAGCCCGACGGCTTGTCGACGATGACCAGGCCGTCGGGGGTGTTCTGCTGTGTCATGCGGAGGTGTCGTCCTCGTCCTCCGGCTTGCGGTACGGGTCCGCTTCGCCCGCGTAGGTCGCGCCCGACGACGCCTCGCGCACCTTCTCGTCCGAGGCGCGCGCCTTGTCGAGGAGGTCTTCGATCGTCTTGGCGTTCTCCGGGAGGGCGTCCGCAACGAACGTCAGGGTGGGCGTGAACTTGGTTCCCGCCGCGGCCCCGACGGCGCTGCGCAGCACACCCTTGGCGCTCTGGAGCCCTGCTGCGGCGCTCGCCCGGTCCTCGTCGTCGCCGTAGACCGTGTAGAAGACCGTAGCCTCCCGCAGATCTCCGGTGACCCGAGTGTCGGTGATGGTCACATGGGTGCCGAGCCGCGGGTCCTTGACACCGCGCTGTAGCTTCTCAGCGACCACTTCCCGGATGAGGTCCGCCAGTTTCTTCGCCCGCGCGTTGTCGGCCACTGGTCCTTCTCCTTCTTACCTGCTTGCCTTGCCATCAGTCTTCGTCGCTGTGGAGCCTGCGTCGAACGGAGAGCAGCTCCACCTCCGGCCGGCCCGCGACAAACCGCTCACACCGGTCCAGCACTGCTGTGAGGTGCGCCGTGTCCCCTGACACCACCGCCAGGCCGATCTCGGCCCTGCGGTAGAGGTCCTGGTCCCCGGTCTCCGCCACGCTCACCGAGAACTTGCGTTGTATCTCGGCGACTATCGGACGGATCACGGAGCGCTTCTCCTTCAACGACCGTACGTCGCCAAGGAGCAGATCGAAGGACAGCGTCCCCACATACATGTATGTCCGGATGTCCCGCCGGTTCGGGTTCATGTGCGATGGAGGTGCGCCCACCGGGTCGAATGCCGAGGGTGGGAACACCAGAACCGTACATGCGGCAGCCGGGGCCGATCGACGGGTTTTCCCCGCCGATCGGCCCCGGCCGCGCCGTGTGCGATCAGCCGCGCGGCTTCTCGCGCATCTCGTACGTCGCGATGACGTCGTCGATCTTGATGTCGTTGAAGTTTCCGAGGTTGATACCGCCCTCGAAGCCTTCCCGAATCTCGGTGACGTCGTCCTTGAAGCGGCGCAGGCCCTCGATGTTGAGGCTCTCCGCGATGACCTTGCCATCGCGGATGAGACGGGCCTTGGTGTTCCGCTTGACCTCGCCGGAGCGGATGAGAACACCCGCGATGTTGCCCAGCTTGGAGGAGCGGAAGACCTCGCGGATCTCCGCCGTACCGAGCTCGACCTCTTCGTACTCCGGCTTCAGCATGCCCTTCAGGGCCGCCTCGATCTCCTCGATGGCCTGGTAGATCACCGAGTAGTAGCGGACGTCGACGCCCTCGCGCTCCGCCATCTGCGCGGCGCGACCGGCCGCACGGACGTTGAAGCCGATGACGATGGCGTCGGAGCCCATCGCCAGGTCGATGTCGGACTCGGTGACCGCACCCACGCCACGGTGCAGCACGCGGATGTCGACCTCCTCGCCCACGTCGAGCTGGAGCAGCGAGGACTCAAGGGCTTCGACCGAACCGGAGGCGTCACCCTTGATGATGATGTTGAGGTCCTGCACGAGGCCGGCCTTGAGCACCTTGTCCAGGTCCTCCAGGGAGACCCTGCGGGTGCGCTTGGCGAAGGCCGCGTTGCGCTCGCGTGCAGCGCGCTTCTCGGCGATCTGACGGGCCGTACGGTCCTCGTCGACCACCAGGAAGTTGTCGCCGGCGCCCGGGACGTTGGTGAGACCGAGGACGAGGACCGGGGTCGAGGGACCCGCCTCTTCCACGTTCTCGCCCTTGTCGTCGAGCATGGCGCGCACTCGGCCGTAGGCGTCGCCCGCGACCATCGTGTCGCCGACGCGCAGCGTGCCTCGCTGGACCAGGACGGTCGCCACGGCACCACGGCCGCGGTCGAGGTGGGCTTCGATCGCGATGCCCTGTGCGTCCTGCTCCGGGTTGGCGCGCAGGTCGAGCGAGGCGTCCGCGGTCAGGACCACGGCCTCCAGCAGGGAGTCGATGTTCAGGCCCTGCTTGGCGGAGATGTCGACGAACATGGTGTCGCCGCCGTACTCCTCGGCCACCAGACCGAACTCGGTGAGCTGTCCGCGCACCTTCGTCGGGTCGGCGCCCTCGACGTCGATCTTGTTGACCGCGACCACGATCGGCACGTCGGCCGCCTTGGCGTGGTTCAACGCTTCGATCGTCTGGGGCATGACGCCGTCGTTGGCCGCCACCACGAGGATCGCGATGTCGGTCGACTTGGCACCACGGGCACGCATGGCGGTGAACGCCTCGTGACCGGGGGTGTCGATGAAGGTGATCCGACGGTCCTCGCCGTTGACCTCGGTCGCGACCTGGTAGGCACCGATGTGCTGGGTGATGCCACCGGCCTCGCCCGCGACGACGTTCGTCTTGCGGATCGCGTCGAGCAGTCGGGTCTTTCCGTGGTCGACGTGACCCATGACGGTCACGACCGGCGGACGGGAGACGAGCTGCTCCTCGCCACCCTCGTCCTCGCCGAACTCGATGTCGAAGGACTCCAGGAGCTCGCGGTCCTCCTCCTCCGGGCTGACGATCTGGACCTGGTAGTTCATCTCCTGGGCCAGCATGACGAGCGTGTCGTCGGAGACGGACTGGGTCGCGGTGACCATCTCGCCGAGGTTCATCATCACCGCGACGAGCGACGCCGGGTTGGCGTTGATCTTCTCGGCGAAGTCGGTGAGGGACGCACCGCGCGACAGACGAATGGTCTCGCCGTTGCCGCGGGGCAGCATCACGCCGCCGACCGACGGGGCCTGCATGGCCTCGTACTCCTGGCGCCTCTGCCGCTTCGACTTGCGTCCACGACGAGCCGGACCGCCGGGGCGACCGAACGCGCCCTGTGTGCCGCCACGGCCACCGGGGCCACCGGGACGACCGGCGAAACCGGGACGACCGCCGCCGAAGCCGCCGCCACCACCGGGGCCACCGCCACCGGGACGACCGGCGAAACCGCCACCGCCGCCACCGGGACGACCGCCACCGCCACCGCCACCGGGACGACCGGCGAAACCGCCGCCACCGCCACCGCCGGGACGACCGGCACCAGCGCCACCGGGACGACCGCCACCGGCACCGGGACCGCGGCCACCGCCACCGGGGCCGCCGCCGGGGCGGGGACCGGCAGCCGGACGCTGCGGCATCATGCCCGGGTTCGGGCGGTTACCTGCGGGACCGCCACCGGGACGGGGGGCCTGCGGACGGGGCATCCCACCCGGGGACGGGCGGGCGCCGCCCTGACCCTGGGGACGGGGTGCGCCACCGGGGCCGCCCTGCGGGCGCGGGGCGCCGGGAGCACCCTGGCCGCCGGGGCGGGGTGCGCCACCGGGACGAGGGGTCTGCGGACGCGCCATGCCGGTGGAGCCACCGGAGGTGAAGGGATTGTTGCCCGGACGGGGACCGGCCGGACGGCTGCCGCCGGGGCGCGGGGCGCCCTGGCCTGCGGGACGTCCACCACGGTCGCCACCGCGACCCTGGCCGCCGTCACGCTGACCGCCGTCACGCTGGCCACCGGCCGGGGCCGGACGGGCCGGACGCGGGCCGGGGGTGGCGGGACGCGGGGTCTGCGGTGCGGCGGGCTGGGCCGGAGCGGAGAACTCCGCAGCGGGCACCGGGTTGACCGGGGCGGGCTTGGCCGGCGCGGGCTTGGGACCCGGGCGCGGGCCCGGAGCCGCCGGGGCCGGCGTGCTGGGGGCGCTGCTCGAAGGTGCTTCGGCGGCAGCCGGCCGGGGGGCCGGGGCGCCGGGCTTGGGAGCAGCGGGACGTGCCGGCGCGGCCGGGGAGGGCGCACCGGGCGTGGGGCCACCCGGACGGGGGGCGGGGGAAGGCGCTGCCTTGCGGGGCGCGCCGGGCTTGGCAGCGGACTTGCCGGCGGCGCCGGGTCCCTGCAAAGCGTCAGTCAACTTGCGTACAACCGGCGCCTCGATCGTCGAGGAAGCCGAACGGACGAATTCACCGAGTTCTTGGAGCTTGGCCATGACGACCTTGCTCTCGACGCCGAACTCCTTGGCGAGTTCGTATACCCGGACCTTAGCCACTTCGCTCCTTTTAGGTCCGGGTTACCGCCGGACCGTCGCTACTTCATGGGCGTACTCATCGCGTACTCATCGAGGGGTGCTCATCGCAATCTCGACCTACTTCCGACTCGCGAGGTACCTGACCGCACGGGATTCCGTGCCGTACATCTTCATTACGGTGCTGTCTGCGCCGTCCCGTGCGCGTCGTGCAGATGCCGACGCACTCCGGCCGTGTCGAGCGGTCCCTTGGCCTTGAAGGCCCGGGGGAACGCCCGGCGTCGTACAGCCAGATCGAGACAGTCCATGGCGGGGTGTACATATGCACCCCGGCCGGGCAGCGTACCGCGATCATCGGGGACGCATTCGCCTCCGACCACCACGATGCGCAGCAGATCGGTCTTGGCCGCTCGTTCCCGGCAGCCCACGCAGGTGCGTTCAGGGCGTAGGCGGGCATACGTCCGGCCAGACACGTTTAAGTCTACCTCCCCGTTGCGACCCCACCCCTTTGGGGCAAGAATCGAACGTTCGTTGTCTTGATATGGGTGACCACCGCAGCATATGGGAGGTCGCCCACCGCCCAGCTCAGCACCGGGCGGGCAGGTCAGCGCTGGCCGCCGGCCCGGTCGGTCCCGGCGTCTGCATCGGCACCGTCGGCGGGCTGCTCGGTGTCCGGGCGGATGTCGATGCGCCAGCCGGTCAGCCGAGCGGCCAGACGAGCGTTCTGCCCCTCCTTGCCGATCGCCAGGGACAGCTGGTAGTCCGGCACCGTCACCCGGGCCGAACGCGCGGCCAGGTCGACGACCTCGACCTTGCTGACCCGGGCGGGGGAGAGCGCGTTGGCCACCATCTCCGCGGGGTCGTCCGACCAGTCGACGATGTCGATCTTCTCGCCGAGCAGCTCGGCCATCACATTGCGCACCCGGCCACCCATGGGGCCGATGCAGGCGCCCTTGGCGTTCAGCCCGGAGCGGGTGGAGCGGACCGCGATCTTGGTGCGGTGGCCGGCTTCCCGCGCGATCGCCGCGATCTCCACGCTGCCGTCCGCGATCTCCGGGACCTCCAGCGCGAAGAGCTTCTTCACCAGGTTCGGATGGGTGCGCGAGAGGGTGACGGACGGGCCGCGCACTCCCTTGGCCACCCGCACCACATAGGTGCGCAGCCGCAGCCCGTGCGTGTACTCCTCGCCCGGGACCTGCTCCTGCACCGGCAGGATCGCCTCCAGCTTGTCGTCCAGCTTCACCAGGACGTTCTTCGGGTCCTTGCCCTGCTGGACCATGCCGGCGACGATGTCGCCCTCCCGGCGGGCGTACTCACCGAAGGTGACGTCGTTCTCGGCGTCGCGCAGCCGCTGCTGGATGACCTGGCGGGCCGTGGTCGCGGCGATCCGGCCGAAGTCCGACGGGGTGTCGTCGAACTCCTTGGGCTCCTGACCCTCCTCCAGATCGGCCGCGTCCTCCTTGGCCCACACCGTCACGTGCCCGGTCTCGCGGCTCAGCACCACGCGTGCGTGCCTGCGGCTGCCCTCGGTGCGGTGGTACGCGATGAGGAGGGCCGACTCGATCGCCTCGACCAGGAGGTCGAAGGGAATCTCCTTCTCCTGCGCCAGGCCCTTCAGGAGCTTTACGTCGATGTCCACGGCTACGCCTCCTCTTCCTGCTTCTTGTCCTTGCGGTTGAACTCGATCTCGACGCGCGCCTTGGCGATCTCGTCGAAGGCGGTGCGCCGGGCGGTGGGCTTGCGCCCCTTCACGCCGGGCACTTCGAGGTCGAGCCCCTCGTCGTCCACGGTGAGGATCCGGGCCACCAGTTCGCCGCCCTCGTGCAACTGCAATCTGACCAACCGGCCGACGGCGCGCACGTAGTGGCGGTGCTCGGTCAGCGGGCGGTCGGCGCCGGGCGAGCTGACTTCGAGTACGTACTCCTCCTCGCCCATGGCGTCGCTCTCGTCGAGCTTCTCGGAGACGGCACGGCTCAACTCGGCACAGGCGTCGAGCGTGGCTCCTTCGTCGGAGTCCACGATGATCCTCAGTACCCGGCGACGCCCCGCGCGGGACACCTCGATCTCTTCCAGATCCAGGTCCGCGGCGCTGACGAGCGGCTCCAGCAGCCCGCGCAGCCTCTCGCTCTGGGTGGTGCTCATCCGGGTGACTCCTCGGCCGCGTGTGCTGTTGTGGGGGCGTGGCAAGTCTGCGTGTCAGATCAAAGGGTATCCGGTCCGGAAGGGTGTTGCTGTCCACGTACGGGGGACCCACAGGTACGCTCGCCTGCGGCGATGATCACCGAGAAGTAGGGAGACACGCGTGGGGCGCACGGGGACGACACGCAGGCGTGCCCTCGTCGTGACGGCGACGGTCACCGCGGGATCGCTGGCGGGCTGCTCCGGGGGCGGCTCCGGAGCCGGCGCACGGGCCCGTGCGGAGCGCGCGGCGCAGCGTCGGGCGCAGGCCGATGCGACCCTGCGGAAACGGTTGGCCGCGGCCAGTGGGGCGCTGCGGGACCAGTACGACGCCACCGTGGCGCGTCACCCCCAGTTGGCCGGGCGGTTGACGGCACTGCGCGGCTCGGTGTCGGAGCACGTCACGGCGTTCGGCGGGAGCGTGCGCACGGCACCCCCGCCGGTGGTCCCCGAGGACGCCACGGCCGCGCTCCGCGCCCTCGCCACGGCCGAGCGGCACACCGCCGACGCCCATGCCGCGGCGCTGGTGGACGCGGAGCCGGAGTTGGCCAGGTTGTTGGCGTCCGTCGCCGCTGCCGGCGCGGCACACACCTATCTGCTGACCGCACCGGCCCCGAACGGGGAGGCCGCATGAGCACGCGGGCCCTGCTCGACGCGGTCCAGGCCGCGCTGGCAGCGGAGCACGCCGCCGTCTACGGCTACGGGGTCGTCGGCGCCCGCATCGACGATGCGCGCAGGGCCGATGCGGTGCAGGCCCACGACGCCCATCGCGCCCGGCGCGACGGGCTGGCCCGCACCGTGCGCGACCTGGGCGGCACCCCCGCCGCCGCCGCGCCCGGCTACGCCCTGCCCTTCCCGGTGCCCGACCCGGCCGCCGCCCTACGGCTCGCCACGCACCTGGAGGACCGGGTCGCCGGTGTCTACTCCGATCTCGTACGGGCCGCGAACGGCCAGCTCAGACGGGAAGCGGCGGTGGCGCTGCGGGAGGCGGCAGTGCGGTCGGTGCGCTGGCGGGGCACCGGCGTAGCCTTTCCTGGGCTCGCCGAGCGTGCGGCCCGTCCGTGAAGGGTCGTCCCCCGCCGGTCCCCCATGGCGGAGGCGCCACGGAGACAACGGTGGGCGTGGAGCGACAGAGGGATGTCGGCACCGATGACCGTGTCGACGTCTTTGGAGCTTTGGAGAGGGAAACACTCGCACATGGGTTTTGAAGCGCCCCGACGTCTGGTGCGGGCGCTCGGTGAGGGTGACGCCTGGCTCGCCCGGCTGCCGTCGATCGCCGAGGAAGCAGTGGACCGACTGGAACTGGCGGTCGAGCGGACCGTGGTCCCCGGCGGGCGGAGCAGTTGCGTCCTGCTCGTACGGCGGTCGGACGGCACTCCCGCGGCGCTGAAGCTTGCGCCCCCGTCCGCGGCGCCCGAGGTGGAGCGCGCGGCGTTGGAGCTGTGGGACGGCTGGGGTGCGGCCCGGCTGCTGCCCGCTCCCCCCGCGGAGGGCGCCCTCCTGATGGAGCGGTTGCACCCCGAGGTGTCCTTGCGCTCGCTCCCCGACGGCAAGGCCGTGTTGGAGGCGGCGGGGATCGTGCGTCGGCTCTGGGTGGAGCCGGGCGCGGAGCACGGTTTCGAGACGGTGGCCGAACGCACGGCCCGGCAGGCCAAGTCCCTGCGGGACACGGCGGAGCCGGCCGTCGAGCCGCTGGTGACGGCTGCTCTGGCCGCCCGCGACGAGTTGGCTGCGAGCTCGCCCGAGTCCCTGTTGCTGCACGGCAACTTCCGCCAGGGCAAGGTACTGGCGGGCGATCGTGCGCCCTGGGTGGCGGTGGGGCCCGATCCCCTGGTCGGGGAGCGTGCGTACGATCTGGGCCGGCTCGCCTGGGACCGGGTGGAGGACCTGGTGGCCGCGGCTGCGGGGGCTTCGGCGGCGCGGCGCAGGATCAACAAGCTCGCGGACTCGCTGGAGGTGGACGCGGAGCGGCTGCGCGGGTGGGCGCTGTTCCGCGCGGTGGAGTCGGCACGGCGGGTCTCCACCCGGGAGGCCGAGCTCCGGTGGGAGTTCGCGTCCTGGTTGTAGGCGCTGTGCTGGTTTCAGGCTTTGGCGTGGTTTCAGGCTTTGCCTTGAACGGGTGCACGGGCCTCGGATGACCGTGGACGCGACCGTGCCCCCTCAGCGCAATGGCCGAGGGGGCACGGTCGGGTCAGGCGCGCAGTTTGGCCACGGCCTCCGCGAGGGGCAGTTCCTCGCGCTCGCCGGTACGCCGGTCCTTCAGTTCGAGGACGCCTTCGGCGGCCCGACGGCCCGCGACCAGGATCTTGGGCACGCCGATCAGCTCGGCATCGGTGAACTTCACTCCGGGCGACACCCCGGGGCGCTCGTCCACCAGGACCCGCAGTCCCGCTTCGGCGAGCGCTTCGGCTGCCTGGAGGGCGAGCTCGATCTGGAGCGCCTTGCCTGCGGCGACCACATGGACGTCGGCGGGTGCGATCTCCGCCGGCCAGCACAGGCCCTTGTCGTCGGCGCTCTGCTCGGCGAGCGCGGCCACGGCACGCGAGACGCCGATGCCGTACGAGCCCATGGTGACCCGCGTGGGCTTGCCGTTCTGGCCGAGGACGTCGAGCTGGAAGGCGTCGGCGTACTTGCGGCCCAGCTGGAAGATATGGCCGATCTCGATGGCACGGTCCAGCTTGAGGCCCGTTCCACACGTGGGGCAGGGGTCGCCGTCCTGGACGACGACGACGTCCACGTACTCGTCGACCTCGAAGTCACGGCCCACGACGACGTTGCGCACATGGGCGCCGGCCTTGTTGGCTCCGGTGATCCACGCGGTGCCTGCCGCGACGCGCGGGTCGGCGAGGTAGCGGACCTTCTCAAGGCCCTGCGGGCCGACGTAGCCGCGCACCAGGTCGGGACGGTCGGCGAAGTCCTCGGCGGTGACCAGTTCGACCTCGGCGGGGGCCAGGTGGTCGGAGAGCTTGCCCAGGTCCACCTCGCGGTCACCGGGCACTCCGACGGCGACGATCTCGCCGTCCACCTTCACCAGGAGGTTCTTCAGCGTCGCGGCGGCGGAGACCCCGAGGTGCGCGGCGAGGGACTCGATGGTCGGGGTGTCGGGGGTGTCCAGCTCCTCCATGGCGGGGTGCTCGACGGGAGCCGGGGCCTCGCGGGTGTACGTCACCGCTTCGGTGTTGGCCGCGTAGTCGCACGCCGTGCAGTGGACGAAGGTGTCCTCCCCGGCCGCGGCGGGGGCGAGGAACTCCTCCGAAGCGGAGCCGCCCATCGCGCCGGACACGGCGGAGACGATGCGGTAGCTGAGCCCGAGCCGGTCGAAGATCCTGATGTATGTGTCGCGGTGGGCTCCGTACGACTCGATGAGCCCCTCGTCGGTGCTGTCGAAGGAGTACGAGTCCTTCATCAGGAACTCGCGGCTGCGCAGGATGCCCGAGCGGGGGCGGGCCTCGTCCCGGTACTTCGACTGGATCTGGTAGAGGGTCACCGGCAGGTCCTTGTAGGACGTGCACTGGTCCTTCACGAGGAGGGTGAAGATCTCCTCGTGCGTGGGTCCGAGGAGGTAGTCGGCGCCCTTGCGGTCCTTGAGCCGGAACAGCTCGGGCCCGTACTCCTCCCAGCGCCCGGTGGCCTCGTACGGCTCCTTGGGCAGCACGGCGGGGAGCAGGACCTCCTGGCCGCCCATGGCGTCCATCTCCTCGCGGACCACGCGGGCGACGTTCTCCAGGACCTTCTTGCCGAGCGGCAGCCAGGACCAGATGCCCGCGGCGTTGCGTCGGACGTAGCCGGCGCGGACGAGCAGTTTGTGGCTGAGCGTCTCGGCGTCTGCCGGGTCATCGCGCAGTGTCTTGACCATCAGACGGGACATGCGCTGGACCTGGGCTGCCATGAGGAAATCTCCTGCGTCAAGAAAGAGTGATGTGCAGGAGGTTAGCCGGGCCGCCGGTGAGGGTGGAAATCAGTTCCCGCGCAGCAGGGGCAGCGGGGCGCCCATCACGGCGTACGGACTGGGTGCGCTCGGGAAGTGGACCTGGAGCGCGAGGTCCCGGTAGCCGAGTCTGCGGTACAGCCCGCGGGCGGGCGATTCGATGTCGAGGGCGGAGAGGATGGAGCGCGGCTGGTGCACCGCGTCGGTGATGGAGGTGATCAGCGAGCGTCCGATGCCGCGGCCCTGGAAGTCGGGGTGGACATGGAGTTCGGTGATGACGAAGGAGTCGTCGAGCCAGTGGTCGATGTCGGCGCGGCGCAGATAGGGCTCCACGACGGTGGACCACCAGTGACGGCGGTCGTTGGGCATCCCGTAGACGAAGCCGACGAGCCGGCCGGAACCGGTCTGGGCGCCGAGGGCCCAGGCGCCCGGTTGGAGCATGTGGCGGTAGACGATGTGACGGCGCACCGCGATCTCCTCGTCGGTGAGCCCGAAGGCGAGGGCCTGCACCGCCAGGGCCTCGTCGATCCGCGAGGCGAGATCGAACGGCCCGACCACGACATCGGAGAGTGCTGCCATGCGCGAACCCTACTGGTCGCGCCGGGTGACCAGGACGGCGCACCGGTGCGGGCGGGCGCGGACGCCGGGGGTTCCGGGGGCGCGGGCGCCGCATTCGGGCCGGGTTCCGGGGGCGCGGGGTTGCGGATTCTGGGGGCGCGGGGTTGCGGATTCCGGGGGCGCGGCTCCGTTCAGAACAGGACGCTCATGAACGCCCCGGTCTCCTCGAAGCCGACCCTGCGGTACGCGGCCCGGGCGGGGGCGTTGTAGTCGTTGACGTACAGACTGACGACGGGGGCGATGTCGGCCAGGGCATAGCGCAGCACGGCGGCCATGCCCGTTTCGGAGAGTCCTCGGCCGCGGTGTTCGGGGTCGACCCAGACGCCTTGGACCTGGCACGCCTGGGAGGTGGCCGCGCCGATCTCGGCCTTGAAGATGACCCGGCCGTCGTCGATGCGGGCGAACGAACGTCCGGCGCCGACGAGTTCGGCGACCCGTGCCTGGTAGAGCAGCCCGCCGTCGCCCGCCATCGGGGAGACGCCGACCTCCTCGGTGAACATGGCCACGCACGCGGGCATGATCACTTCCATTTCATCCTTGCGGATGCGGCGGACGTAGGGGTCGGGCGCGATGTCGGTGGGGACGTGATCGGTCACCATCAGCGGCTGGTGGGGGCGTACGTCGCGGGCCGGGCCCCAGCTGGGTTCGAGCAGGCGCCACAGGAGCGCGGTGGGTTCGGCCGGGCCGACGATCGAGGAGCAGCGGCGGCCGGCCCTGCGGGCGCGGTCGGCGAAGGCGCGGACGGCTTCGGGGGTGGCGCAGATGGGGACGAGGTTGGCTCCGGAGTAGCACAGTGAGCGGAGCCGCCCGTCGGTGTACCAACCCCACATCTCGCCACCCAGCCGCCATGGGTCGAGCCCGGCGACCTGGACGCGCGAGGTGACGAAGGCGTTCGTCACGGGCTCGCTCTCCAAGACGGCGAGCGCCGCTTCGAGGTCGCTGGGTTCGAGGACCCGGGTGGTGGTCTGCGTCAACACGAGGGGGCCTCACCAAACGGTCTGCTGGTCTCCGCACTGTACCTGCCGGGCGGGCCGGGTGCCGAGCGGTGGGAGGCCCCGCATTCCGTCGTGGGACGGGTGCGGGGCCGGTACTGCCTGGTGCGGGGGTGGTCGGCGCACTCGGGGGCGGGAGCCCCGCGGAGGAGCCTCCACAGGTAAGGACGTCACCGGCCCGGGGGAAGCCGGGCCGCGGCGGGCCCCTTCGGGCCTGATCCGCCCGCGGCGGACGTCAGCCGGCGACGGAGACGGTCGGCTCGCCCGAGGGGATGCCGTTCTTCTCCATCTCCTCGGCGATCTTCATCGCCTCGTCGATCAGGGTCTCGACGATCTTCGACTCGGGAACGGTCTTGATGACCTCGCCCTTGACGAAGATCTGACCCTTGCCGTTGCCGGACGCGACGCCGAGGTCTGCCTCACGGGCTTCGCCGGGGCCGTTCACCACACAGCCCATGACGGCGACCCGCAGGGGCACCTCCATGCCCTCAAGACCGGCGGTGACCTCCTCGGCGAGCTTGTAGACGTCGACCTGGGCCCGACCGCAGGAGGGGCAGGAGACGATCTCCAGTCGGCGCTGGCGGAGATTGAGCGACTCCAGGATCTGGATGCCGACCTTGATCTCCTCCGCGGGCGGGGCGGAGAGGGAGACCCGGATCGTGTCGCCGATGCCCTCGCTGAGCAGTGCCCCGAAGGCGACGGCCGACTTGATGGTGCCCTGGAAGGCGGGGCCGGCTTCGGTGACGCCGAGGTGGAGCGGGTAGTCGCACTGGGCGGCCAGTTGGCGGTAGGCGTTGACCATGACCACGGGGTCGTTGTGCTTGACCGAGATCTTGATGTCCTGGAAGCCGTGCTCCTCGAAGAGGGACGCCTCCCACAGCGCGGACTCGACGAGCGCCTCGGGGGTGGCCTTGCCGTACTTCTTCAGCAGGCGGGCGTCCAGCGAACCGGCGTTGACGCCGATGCGGATGGGGGTGCCTGCGTCGAGGGCCGCGGCGGCGATCTCCTTGACCTTGTCGTCGAACTGCTTGATGTTGCCCGGGTTGACCCGGACCGCGGCGCAGCCGGCGTCGATCGCGGCGAAGACGTACTTGGGCTGGAAGTGAATGTCCGCGATGACCGGGATCTGGGACTTGCGCGCGATGATGGAGAGGGCGTCGGCGTCGTCCTGGGTGGGGCACGCCACCCGGACGATCTGGCAGCCGGAGGCCGTCAACTCGGCGATCTGCTGGAGCGTCGCACCGATGTCGGAGGTGCGCGTCGTGGTCATCGACTGCACCGAAACCGGGGCGTCACCACCCACCGCGACGGATCCGACCTGGATCTTCCGACTGACCCGTCGGTCGGCGAGCTTGATCGGAACGGTAGGAATACCGAGAGAAATCGCGGTCATCTGCTGTGCAACCCCAAGGTGTGGATCGAGGTCCCGAGAACGGCGGGCTCCAGGGGTCCGAGGTTACGGCACCACGGTTACGACAAGCACATCGCGCGGGGAAAACACCCCGCATAGTGGGGCGGCCGGGTGCGACGGCTCATCGAGGACAGGATGTAGGAGCCGAGGGGTTTGTCGCCCGCTTCCTTGGCCGCGT
>NZ_JBEXVD010000041.1:0-46770 GCF_040638655.1 Streptomyces sp. NPDC005963
CGTTCCGATGCTCAGCATCCGCCGATTCTGGCAGACACCGACAGACCCACGGCGTGAACCACGTCCCCAACTACGAGGCGAACGTTGCCTGATACGGCACTAGCGTTTCGGGTCGATCCTGAAGATGCCGTCCGTGGCGATCGTCCCTGTCTGGATCAGCAGCCGGATCTGCTTCCGGTAGACCTCCTCGGTGGCCGCAGTACCGGAGTGCCCAACGAGTCGCAAGTTCTCTTCCGGGGCGGGTCGGTCCTAGGCGTCGAGCCGCGGACGACGCAGCGGTCCGCGGAAGTGGCCGCCGCGCTGATGACGGGGGCTCGGTGCTGCTCCGCGAAATGGAGGTGAACGGCCCGCAGAACAGCCCGCAGAGTGGGTACGGACGCCCATGGGATGGTGGTGCCGAGCCCGGTGCGAAGCGACTCTGGCGTTGGGAAGAGGAGCAGGGCCCTCTGTAGCTCGGCTGCCAAATGCGACATCTCCTGGTGGCAGCCGTGCGGGTGCTCGCTGGCCGCGCCGGCTCGCAGTCCCTCTTCGAAGTCGTCGTACTCTCCGGAGTCGACCCAGTACGAGAACTGTCGGATTCTGGGGAAGACCAATCCCGCCTCCCAGGGTGCCATCGGCAGACTCTCGAAATCCGGCATCAGCTCTTGGTCCTGCATGCGGATCAATCCGGCCAGCAATCCGAGGAACTCCGGGCTGGTTTGGTCACCTGACGCCTCGTCCAACTTCTCTCGGAAGCCCGTCGGAACGTCAGGTCGGTTCGCCGGGTCAAGTTCCTCGGACAGCAGATCGAGGAGAGCCGACACCGTTGCTAGCGGCATGGCCCACTCGGCTTCGGGCGAGTTTCTGATCGTGCGACAGAACCGGGCCAGCTCGTCCTCCAAAGAAGGGCCTTCAGTGCGGACGCAATCGAGAGCCAGATCGAGAAGCTGGTGGATCGATCCGTTGTTGAAGACGGCACCGATGTATGCGGTCACGGCGCACATGGTAGGCCGCCGGCGTGGAGTGCTGTTGACCCACATCCGGCCTCGGGCGTTGGTGTTCACTCACCTGTTGGGCTATCTGCCCAGGGGAGTTGAGCGGGGCGGGTGCCAGCGTTCTGCGTGAAGATCACTAGGTCTTGACGCTTGACCAGGGCCTTGCATGGGCCATTCGCGCGGGAGTGAGCAGCATCGGCAACCGAAGGCGATCGAGCTGCTGAGCTGCACACCACCCGCAACGGCGAGGGGCCTTGTCAAGCCTCCGAGGGCTTCTCCGGGACGTAGAAGGCCGTCGTGCCGCTGACGGCAGCCGCCACCGTCGCCGGGGGCGCGCCCGAGGCCAGGTACGCCTCGCCCCACTTTTCGCTGCTGCGCGTCATGACGTCACGGGCCTCATCGGAGAGCTGCCATGCCTCCGGGTCCTCGATCGCGCCGCCTCCGAGGTGCAGCCCCAGGCCGATCACCGTGAGGTCCCAGCCCACTCCGACCGCCCCGGGCCCGAACTGGTCCCACATCTCCGGTGGGACGACGGCGACGTGTTCGAGCTCGAACAGGGTCCGGTCGTCGCCGTCGGGGGTCAGTCGGACCTCGACCTCGCTGAAGCCGGGGTCCTCTCCGAAGAGCCAGCTCACCTTCAGCGCCTTCGGCGGCTCGCACCGGAGGATTTCGCCGCCCGCGTTGCCTTCCAGTTGGTAGTGACCGCCGAGGCGCAGATCTCCGCTGACGGGGAGGAACCAGCGGGCGATCCGCTCGGGGTCGGTGACCGCGCCCCAGACGTCCTCCGCCGCGGCGGAGTAGGTGCGGCTCAACAGGATCGTGCGGGCCTCGCCCTGGGGGATCCGGCTGGTGCCGACCTTCCGGTGGATGTCGTTGATCTGGTTCACGATGTCGCTCATCACTGCTCCTCCGGCGCTGATTCGCGCTGTTCGTTCCTCGTCTGACTGCGCTCTCGGTCGCGTCGTCCACGCGCGAGTTCGGTGCCGAGGGCGTCCAGCCGCTGTTCCCAGAAGTGCCGGAACTGGTCCAGCCAGTCGGCCGCCTCCTTGAGTGGTTCGCTCTCGACGGCGTAGAGGCGCCGGGTTCCTGCGGCTCGGACCGAAGCGAATTCGGTCTCACGGAGCACGCGCAGATGCTGGGAGACGGCGGGTTGGCTGATTCCGAATTCGTTCTGGATCACCGAGCTGATGGCGCCCGACGACTGCTCGCCGTCGGCCAGGAGCTGGAGTATTCGGCGGCGTACCGGGTCGCCCAGGACATCGAACGCGTGCATGGCCCCACGATGCAGCTATCGCTTATATAAGTCAAGATTTATATATTGAGTTTCGGGGTGGGGAACTGGAACAGGGGGTCGGTCGTTGGCCGGGTTGGGCAAGGAATCGTCAAGAGAGGCGCGGCCCGCGCCGGATTGCGCAGGGGATTTCCATGGGTGTCAGCCTTTCCAAGGGCGGCAATGTCTCGCTCAGCAAGGAGGCCCCGGGCCTTTCTGCGGTTGTCGTGGGCCTGGGCTGGGACGTTCGGAGCACCACCGGAACCGACTTCGACCTGGACGCCAGCGCGCTGCTGGTGGACGGCAACGGCAAGGTGGTTTCCGACCAGCACTTCGTCTTCTTCAACAACCTGAAGAGCCCCGAGGGCTCCGTCGAGCACACGGGCGACAACCTCACGGGTGAGGGCGAGGGCGACGACGAGCAGATCAAGGTCAACCTGGCCGGAGTGCCTGCCGGTGTCGAGAAGATCGTCTTCCCGGTCTCGATCCACGAGGGTGAAAGCCGCGGCCAGTCCTTCGGGCAGGTCCGCAACGCCTTCATCCGCGTGATCAACCAGGCGGACAACAACGAGCTGGCCCGCTACGACCTGAGCGAGGACGCCTCGACCGAGACCGCCATGGTCTTCGGTGAGCTGTACCGCAACGGCGCCGAGTGGAAGTTCCGCGCGGTCGGCCAGGGGTACGCCTCCGGCCTGCGGGGCATCGCCCAGGACTTCGGTGTGAACATCTAAGTCCGGTCACTCCACATGTGGTGGTGCGTTCGTCCGGGTGGCTCGGCAGTCCCACCCGGACGGATGCGCTTCCCGGTCTGCACGATCTAGACCCCGCCGTCACTTCACGGCCACCGTATGCGGTGTCCCTGGTCGACGACTGATCCTGATCCGGACCAGCCCTCGACTTGCGTGACCACGGGCACTCCCAGGCCACTGCTTCTTCGGCGAGCGCCTCGGATGCCGTCCTGGCACGACATCCGGTCCGGGAAAGTCGGCCGGCGACTCCAGGCCGTCCCTCGGATGGCCTGGATATTCTTGTGCTCCCCCAGGAGAAGGGCACCACATGGCGACCGAGGCACCTCTCAACGGCGAGCAGACGACATCTCTCCCGGGGGTGGAACTGCTCTGGATCGGTCGAGTGGCGGAGCACGCCGCCGATGCCCTTGCACACCGCGGCGTCCTGGACGCCGAGGAGTCGGCACGACTCGACGGTTTCGTCCGCACTCAGGACCGGGACGCCTACGCCGTCGGGCATGTGGCGTTGCGCCGACTTCTCGGAGCACGGCTGGGACGAGCTCCGGAAGCCGTCGTCATGGAGCGGGAGCCCTGCACTCAGTGCACCGGCCCCCATGGGCGGCCGGTGGTACCGGGGAACGCCGTGCACTTCTCCCTCTCCCACACCAAGGGAATGGTCCTGATAGCCCTCGCCTCCGACCCCGTGGGAATCGATGTCGAGGGCTTGCCGCGCCCGACGACCGTCGCCGACATCACCCCTCAGTTGCACCCTGTGGAACGCGGCGAGATAGAGCGGATACCGGTCGACCAGCGCCCTCTTGCCTTCGCTCGTTGCTGGACCCGCAAGGAGTCCGTGCTCAAGGCGCGGGGTGTGGGGCTGAACGAGGATCTGTCCCTGACCTATGTGGGCGCCGGTCCCCAACCCGCGGCGAACGCACACTGGTTGCTCGCCGACGTACCCGTTGACCCCGGCTTCGCAGCAGCGGTGGCCGTCTGCCGATCACACGCACCGGATGCAGAAGCCGCACCGGATGCAGAAGCCGCACCGGATGCAGCGGCCCAGGCTGGTTGAGCCGGGCATCCGGAAGAGAGCGACAGCATGGAGTTCATCGTCTTCATGACCCTGCCGGGTCTGGTGATCATTCTGGTGTTCATAGCCTTCGCCGACCAGATCATGCGGGCGACCGGGCTGGGGAAGCGCCAGGGGCAGGTGTCGGCGACCGGGTTCGAGCAACTTCACGCCACCTTCTCCGCCGGAAAGCAGAACGAACTGCGCGAGCGGCAGAGCGCCCTGCTGCTGAAGGACGACGACGAGGACGGCGCGCCCCCTCATCGCTCCACAGTGGATCTCGACGGCGGCCGAGCCGTGGTGCGACTGCCTCGTCCGGGCAAGCCGTAGGGCCTACACATACGCGGCACTGCGGGCAGCACACCGCCGACCGTGGACGCCGTTGTCAGTGGTGGGGCCGTGTCGCCTTGAGCGAGTACATCAACGGGATGCGGGGGCGGTCGGACGGGAAGCGGAAGTAGCCGTCGTCGTCCTGGTGGAAGTCGGCGAACCGCGGGAACAGCGACACGTCGTGTTCGTGGAGGAACTCCAGCCGAAGGCCAGCCGCACACAGAGCCGTGACGACCGTCCCGATGGGGTGCTGCCATTCCACGCTGCGGTTGTTGACGGTCTCCGCTCCCAGGTCCGCGTAGGTCCCGGGGGTGTCCTCGATCCAGGGTTCCTTCGCGAAGTAGTCGTGGACAATCCGTGAGCCGGTCTCGTCGTCCAGAGTGTCGGTGAGCGGATGGAATTCGGCGATGTACAGGAATCCGCCGGGAGCCACCAGGGACGCGGCGACCTCGGCCCAACGCTCGATGTCCGGGAGCCAGTTCAGTGCGCCCGTGCCCGTGTAGACGATGTCGTACGAGCTGTCCGGCACGGCTTCGGCCGCGTCGTACACGTCGGCGGTCACGAAGGCCGCCCGGTCGGGGCCGAAACCGAGTTCGGTGGCGAGGCCCCTGGCCGTCTCCACCGCCGGCTCGGAGAAGTCCAGGCCGACGACCTGGGAAGCACCTCGCCGGGCCCATCCCAAGGTGTCCTGACCGATGTGGCACTGAAGGTGGAGGAGGGTGAGACCGCCGACGTCTCCGACCTCGGCGATCTCGAAGTCGCGCAGCACCTCCTTGCCCGCACGGAATCCGTCGAGGTCGTAGAACTCGCTGGCAACGTGGAGGGGTACGCGCTCGTCCCAGTTGGAACGGTTGGTGGCGCGCCAGTCGGGGGGCAGGGATCGGTCCATGCCTCGAAGTTATCCACAGGCTGCGGAGGAAGCGAACGATTTGTCGGGGGTCCGACGCAGAATGGGGTCATGACTGAGACCACTGATTCCATGCCCGACTGGGAGAAGCGCTTCCGGGCTCCGCGCGTCTCCCTGCCCGATTGGGCGGAGGACGCCCCACACCGTTCGCTCTTCGTGTCCAATGCCACGGGGACGTACGAGCTGTACGCCTGGGATCGCTCGACCGGTGACCAGCGGCAGGCCACCGACCGGCCGAGCGGGACGACGGACGGTGTGTTGTCACCTGACGGGCAGTGGATCTGGTGGTTCTCCGACTCCGACGGGGACGAGTTCGGGGTCTGGCTCAAGCAGCCGTTCGGCGGCGGGGAGGACTCCCCCGCCGCGCCCGGGCTTGCGCCTTCCTACTCGGCGGGGCTCGCAATCGGGCGCCACGGCGCATCGGTGGTCGGCCGGTCCACGGATGAGGAGGGCACCACGCTGCACATCGTGCGGGAGGGCGCCGAGCCCGTGGAGATCTATCGCCATCGCGAATCAGCGGGCGTCGGCGATCTGTCGCACGACGGTGAATGGGTCGCGATCGAACACACCGAACACGGTGACGCGATGCATTCGGCGCTCCGCGTCCTGCGCCTGGACGGGACCTCGGTGGCCGAGCTCGACGACACCAAGGGGGGCACCGAGGAGCTCGGACTCGCGGTGCTGGGATTCGCCCCGGTCGCCGGGGACACCCGGTTGCTCGTCGCACACCAGCGGCGTGGGCGCTGGGAGCCCATGATCTGGGACATCGCATCGGGTGAGGAATCGGATCTCGCGCTGGAGCTGCCGGGCGACGTCCATGCGGAGTGGTATCCGGACGGTTCGGGCCTGTTGGTGGCCCACAGTTTCGAGGCCCGTGGGGAGCTGTGGCGCTACGACCTGTCGACACGGGAGCTGGCCAGGATCGACACTCCTGCGGGCACGGTCTCGGGTGCTACGGCCCGTCCCGGGGGCGAGGTGGAGTACTTGTGGTCGTCGGCCGCGCTCCCACCGCAGGTGCGCTCGACGGAGGGCACCGTGGTGCTCGATCCGCCCGGGATGACGGCACCGGAGTCGGTGCCGGTGGAGGATGTCTGGGTGGAGGGCCCCGGGGGGCGGATTCACGCGCTGGTGCAGCGCCCTGCGGGGGCCAGCGGACCGCTGCCGACGGTCTTCGACATCCACGGGGGTCCGACCTGGCACGACAGCGATGCGTTCGCGGCGGGACCCGCCGCCTGGATCGACCACGGCTATGCGGTGGTACGGGTCAACTACCGGGGATCGACGGGCTACGGACGGGAGTGGACGGACGCGCTCAAGCACCGGGTGGGACTGATCGAGCTGGAGGACATCGCCGCCGTCCGTGAGTGGGCGGTGCTGTCCGGGCTGGCCGACCCCGACCGGCTGGTCCTCTCGGGCGGATCGTGGGGCGGCTATCTCACCCTGCTCGGCCTGGGGACCGAGCCCGATGCATGGGCACTGGGCCTCGCTGCGGTACCGGTCGCCGACTACGTCACGGCCTATCACGACGAGATGGAAGCCTTGAAGGCCATGGACCGCACCTTGCTCGGGGGTACGCCGGAGGAAGTTCCGGAGCGGTTCGAGGCGTCCTCGCCCCTCAGCTATGTGGATGCGGTGCGGGTGCCCGTCTACATCTCGGCGGGCGTCAACGATCCGCGCTGCCCCATCCGCCAGATCGAGAACTACGTGGACCGTCTGGCGGCGCGGGGGGCGGTCCACGAGGTGTACCGGTACGACGCGGGTCACGGCTCGCTGGTGGTGGAGGAGCGGATCAAGCAGCTCGCCCTGGAGATCGCCTTCGCCGAAACGCATCTCGCTCAGGTGGTGAGCGCACCGGACCCCGCCAGGCAGACAGGACGTTGAGGACACGACCCAGGAGCGCCATCGCCGGACTGATGCTTCGGGTGAGCAGATGAGCCACACCTGCTCACCCGGAGCGAGGGCGGCAGTGGTTCCGGTCCGGGGAAGGGCTGACCGGTAGGGGGAGGGCGACGGGTGCGGTTGAACGGCGTGCGAGGAGGGGGGCGCCACACGGGCCGGCAGGCGCGTTACGTACGGTAGGGGGGTGTACCGGTTCCTGCTGACGCCCCGCTGGTGGGGCATCAACGTCTTCGTCGTGCTGGCGATCCCCTTCTGCATCTTCATGGGTTCCTGGCAGCTCGGGAAGTTCGAGGACCGGGTCGAGACCCATCAGGACGCGCAGAACGCGCCTGCCCCCGGCGAGATGGCCGTCGAGCCCCTGGACGAGCTACTGCCCGTCGACAAGGAGACCTCGGGGCGGCATGCGACCGCCACCGGGGTGTACGGGGAGCAGTTCCTCGTCCCCGACCGGAGCGTGGACGGAAAGAACGGCTCGTACGTGCTGACCCTCCTGAAGACGGACGGCGGTCGGACGCTGCCCGTCGTACGGGGATGGTTGGCCAAGGGGTCCCCGGCGCCTCCCGTCCCGGACGGTGTGGTCACGGTGGTCGGCGCGCTCCAGGCCAATGAGAACGCGGGCACCGACGGGGTGCACACGGGGGGCGGGCTGCCCAGTGGCCAGCTGGGGATGATCAGTGCGGCGTCCCTGGTCAATGTGGTTCCGGATGATGTCCATGACGCATGGATCACACTGACCAAGGCCGATGCCGGACTGATCGCGGTGCCCGCGTCCCTCCCCGAGGGCAGTGGGTTGGACCTGAAGGCGTTCCAGAACCTGGGGTACACCGGAGAGTGGTTCGTCTTCGCCGCGTTCGTGCTGTTCATGTGGTTCCGGCTGGTGCGACGCGAGGCGGAGGCGGTACGCGACCAGCGGCTCGGGTTGGAGAGCCACCCGCTCTAGTGCTGTGACCGGGAACGTTCACCGGCCCGCGACGCCTGGCACGGCACTAGCTCCTGAAATCCGGTTCTGGCCACGTCAGGCGACCTGGTGCGGGTTCCCTACACATCGTCGCGATAGGTGTCCGCCCCCACGGTCGGCGGCGTCCGCTCCAAGGTCGAAAGGGAAGACCCAAGGGCCAAGGGAAGGTCCAAGGGCCAAGGGCCGGCATGGGCGGAGTGGCCACCCGCTGGGACGCCTGACCCACTGTGCACCGCACGCGCCCTGCTTGCCCGAGCGCCAGCGCAGCGACCCGCCCTCACCCGTCCGCCTCAGTAAACACGCGCACGGCAGGGCGCTCACCCTGCCGTGCGGACGCAGTTGTCGGCGATCTCCTACGAGCTCAGCATTCCCGTGCGGTAGAGGGTGCCGGAGCAGGCGTTGCTGATGGTCGTGTCCGTGCTCGGGCCGCCCGGTTCTGCCGTGTGGCTCACGGAGATGCTGCCCTCCTGCGGAACGGTCTCCGAGGTGAGGAGCTGGGTCTCCGTGTTGTCCGGAACAGAGCCCTGGCCACCGCCCGTGCCCGGGGAGGGTTCCTGCGAGGTGGGCGGATCCGTCGGCGTCGTCGGACTCGTCGAACAGGACTCGCTCGGCACCCAGGCGAACTTCACCTCGTAGCCCCGATCCGGTTTCAGCAACAGGGAAGACGACTGCTGCGACGGGTCGGGAAGACCGGTCGCCGCGTCCCCGGCCGCATGGTCCACGACCTTGATCTTCCCCGGGTCGGCGGCGCCCATCGCCTGGAACCCGATCTGGCCCGGTCCCTCGACCGCGCAACTGACCGTGGAGGCGTTGGCGACCTTGAAGGAGCCGTAGACCTTGCCTTCGGCGTCCGGGCCGGCCGCCTGGGCCGAGGTGAAGTGCAGTTGGTCTGCGGCGCAGACCGGGACGCCGCTCGGAACGTCCTCCGGGCTCCGCTCGGGGGAGCCGGTGACACCGTCGCCGCCGGTGCCGTCCTTCCCCGGTGTGGAACCCCGGGACGGACTCGCGCTGCCGGTGCCCTGGGGCGTGCCCGAGCTCCCGACGGTGGGGCCGGTCGTGGCTTCCTTGCCGTCCGGTTCGCCCGAAACGGACTCGGTCCCGCCGTGGGCGGTCTGTCCGTGTCCGGCATTGATCGGGCGGGCGTTGCCGCCCCCTTCCGAGCCTGCCACATGGACGAACGCCGGCACCGCGGTGCCCATCAGGACCACTGCGGCAGCAGCCCCGACCAGCGCCTGCCTCTTGCGCGCCCGGCGGGCGGGGACGGCTCGACGCAGATGGTCGAGCGCGCCGTCGGAGGGGTTGAGGTCCTGCACGACCCCCTGGAAGAGCTGCCGGATCGCTTCTTCGTCGTCCCCCGGGCCGCCTTCGCCGAAGCGGGTGGCGCCCTCACCGGGTCCGTTCGATCCGGCGTCGGCGTCCCCGCCGGGGTGGCTCGATGTGCCCGGGCCGACCAGAGCGGCCAGCGCGGCAAGCCCACCGGACCCACCCGTACCGTCCGTACTGCCCGATGCGGGCTGTTCGCCGGCCGGTTCGTCATCGCCGGCGCCGCCCACTGCGCTCAGCTCGGCGGTGGCATCGGTTACCGCCGCAGCACCGGACTCCCCGGTCGGATGGTCCTGGCCGCGTGCATCAGCCGAATCGCCCGGCTCATCCGTGGTGTCGCCCTCACCGCGGTCCGCGGAAGTCGCACGATCCTGCGCACCGTGGCTCGTGGCACCCTCGGTGCTCGCCGTACCCGCGCCGCTGTCGGTGCCCGGGGTGCTGTCGGTGCCCGCGTCGTCACGGCGTTCACGATCTTCGTGGCCGCTCGGCTCGTTGTCCGGCCCGTTGTTCACTATTCCGTTTCCAGTCCGGTCGTCAAACGGCCCGTCCGGCCCGCCCTGCTCAGTGCTTTCCCTGTCACTGCTCATGCCGTGGCCTCCATGGCGACGCGCAACGCCGCGATGCCCCGTGAGCCGTACGCCTTGACCGACCCGAGGGATATGCCCAGCGTCTCGGCGACCTGTGCCTCCGTCATGTCCGCGAAGTACCGCAGGACGAGGACCTCCCGCTGACGACGCTGGAGTCCGCGCATCGCCTTGATCAAGGCGTCGCGCTCCAGTTGGTCGTACGCCCCTTCCTCCGCGCTCGCCATGTCCGGCATCGGCTTGGAGAGCAGTTTCAACCCGAGGATGCGCCGGCGCAGGGCCGATCGCGAGAGGTTGACCACCGTCTGCCGCAGATAGGCGAGGGTCTTGTCCGGGTCCCGTACCCGATTGCGGGCCGAGTGAACGCGGATGAACGCCTCTTGCACGACGTCCTCACAGGAGGCCGTGTCGTCGAGCAGGAGCGCAGCGAGACCGAGGAGCGACCGGTAGTGGGCCCGGTAGGTCTCGGTGAGGTGATCGACGGTGGTACCAGCAGCCATCTGCTCGTCAGCGCTCTCGCGCTGCGACGGCAGTCGGGTGGTGCGGGGTGTGGGCATGGGTGCGATCACCGGCATGCCGCCGGGTGCCCGTGTACGGGGCTTGCGAACCGGACGCACCGCAGCGCCGCGGACGGGGGTCGCTGAACCGCCCTGGACCAAACGCATGGAAGCGCCGCGGACCGGGACCACCCCTGGGATGTCGAGTACCTCTGCCACGTATGTTGGACACGCTTCCCCCCGTGAGGGTTGTACGCGTACGCCACCGCTTTTGACGGTGTTCCTGCAGACTTCATGCGTACTCGCTCTTCCCCAATGCCCCATTCTCCGCAGCACCGTATCGAGGTGACCGCAAAGACGCCCTCGCCCGGCTGCTGGTTGCAGACCGGGGCAGCGAATTCTGAGGCATCCCCCGGTCCGGACCAAATGGTACAGACCTTCAAGTTCCGCACAGGTCACGCATAGCTGTGGGTCGATCCTACAAACGCCAGGTGCGCTTTTGTCCAGTGTGACCAGGGAATTTGATCATCTTCGGCGTCCGGCGGGACATCACGACGACCGGCGCCGACTGCCGCGGGGACTCCGGACGAAGCGGCGTGGCGGGCGGGATCACAGCGGGATGCGGGATCACAGTGGGATGGACGGGCTCAGTACGGAAGGTCCGCGGCGATGGCCTCGGCTATCTGCACGGAGTTCAACGCCGCCCCCTTGCGGAGGTTGTCACCGCAGACGAAGAGGTCCAACGCACAGGGGTCGTCAGGCGATCGACGTACGCGACCGACCCAGGTCGGGTCCGTTCCCACCACATCGGCGGGGGTGGGGAAGTCACCCGCGGCAGGGTCGTCGCAGAGCACCACGCCGGGTGAGGTGTCCAGGATCTCGTGCGCCCGCGCGACCGTGACCTCGTTCTCGAAGCGCGCGTGCACCGCCAACGAGTGGGTGGTGACGACGGGCACCCTGACGAAGGTCGCGGCCACCCGCAGACCGGGCAGCCCGAGGATCTTGCGGGTCTCCGCCCGCAGACCCAGTTCCTCGGATGACCAGCCGCCGTCCTGGAGGGTGCCCGACCACGGCACCACATTGAGGGCCAGGGGGGCGGCGAAGGGATCGGCGTCCTCGCCGACGGCCCGGCGTACGTCGCCCGGTCGCATCCCCAAATCGGTGCCCGCCACCAGAGACAGCTGGTCCCGCAGTGTGGACACGGCCTCGCGCCCCGCACCACTCGCCGCCTGGTAGGAGGCGACGACGAGTTCCCTGAGCCCGAATTCGGCGTGCAGCGCTCCCACCGTCGGCAGGAGGGCGAGGGTCGTGTCGTGCGGGCTCGCGACGATGCCGCGCGGGCGGACCCGTACGGCATGGGGGTTGATCTCGGGCACGACCAGGGGCACGTCGTCGTCGAGCCGGAAGGCGGCGGAGCTGTCCACCACGACCGCGCCCTTGGCTGCGGCGATCGGCGCCCATCGCGCGGACACGTCCGCGGGCACCAGGAAGAGCGCCACGGCCACATCCGTGAGCGCTTCCTCGCTGAGGGCGATCACCTCGCACTCCTCCCCGCGTACGACCAGCGTTCGGCCGGCCGCACGCGCGGAGGATACGAGACGGATTTCGCCCCAGATGTCCTTATGTTGCGAGAGGAGCTGGAGCATGACCGCACCGACGGCGCCGGTTGCTCCGACGACCGCGAGGGTCGGCTTACCGGTCATCGCCCCGGTGACCGGTCATCGCCCGGTGCCGCCGTAGACGACGGCCTCGTCGGAGTCGCTGTCGAGACCGAAGGCGCTGTGCACGGCACGCACGGCCTCGTTCACATCGTCTGCACGTGTCACTACCGAGATGCGGATCTCAGATGTCGAGATGAGCTCAATGTTGACGCCCGCGTCGGAGAGCGCCTCGAAGAAGGAGGCGGTGACTCCGGGGTTGGTCTTCATCCCCGCGCCGACCAGCGAGATCTTGCCGATCTGGTCGTCGTAGCGCAGCGAGTCAAAGCCGATGGACGACTTCGCCTTCTCCAGCGCGTCGATCGCCTTGGCCCCGTCCGTCTTGGGCAGGGTGAAGGAGATGTCGGTCAGCGCCGTGGTGGCCGCCGAGACGTTCTGCACGACCATGTCGATGTTGATCTCGGCATCGGCGATGGTCCGGAAGATGGCCGCGGCCTCGCCCGGCTTGTCCGGCACCCCGACGACGGTGACCTTCGCTTCGGAGACGTCGTGGGCGACTCCCGAGATGATGGCGTGCTCCACCTGCTGGTCTCCCTGCGGCTCGTTGCTGACCCAGGTGCCGCGCAGCCCCGAGAAGGACGAGCGGACGTGGATCGGAATGTTGTATCGACGTGCGTACTCGACGCAGCGGTGCAGCAGCACCTTGGAGCCGGACGAGGCCAACTCCAGCATGTCCTCGGAGGAGATCCATTCGATCTTCCGGGCCTTGGGAACCACACGGGGGTCGGCGGTGAAGACGCCGTCCACATCCGTGTAGATCTCGCAGACCTCGGCCTCCAGCGCGGCGGCGAGCGCCACGGCGGTGGTGTCGGAACCACCGCGACCCAGGGTGGTGATGTCCTTCTTGTCCTGGGACACACCCTGGAATCCGGCGACGATGGCGATATTGCCCTCGTCGAGAGCGGTACGGATCCGGCCCGGCGTCACATCGATGATGCGCGCTTTGTTGTGGACCGAGTCGGTGATGACGCCGGCCTGGCTGCCCGTGAAGGACTGGGCTTCATGCCCCAGGTTTTTGATCGCCATGGCCAGCAGCGCCATGGAGATGCGCTCTCCCGCGGTCAGCAGCATGTCGAACTCGCGCCCGGCAGGGATCGGGGAGACCTGCCCCGCGAGATCGATCAACTCGTCCGTCGTGTCACCCATCGCCGACACCACGACGACCACTTGGTGGCCGTTCTTCTTGGCGTCCACGATCCGCTTGGCGACGCGCTTGATGCCCTCGGCATCGGCAACGGAGGAGCCGCCGTACTTCTGCACGACAAGGCCCACGTGCGCTCCTCGCTCGGTATGTCCACCACAGCCGGGTGCTGCGGTCGGCTCAGTCTAACGAGCGGCCGTGACGCGTCTCGGGGCAGTCACATGGTGAGATGCCCCGCTCAGCAAGTGATCACGGTCGCTCGGTCGACTCTTGCCCCGGCCGTGGTGGACCTACGCGGAGATGTGCGGCGGGTCACAGGACGTGCCTGCCGTGCGCGCTAAGGGCGTGAACACCGCCCGGCGTGCGCAAAGGGTGTGAACACCGCTCGACGGCCTTGAAACCGCCTCGACCGCCTCGCGAGTAGACGGAGGCGGTCGAGAGTGGTCGAGCAGAACTGAACGAGCGGTCAGGTGGTCCGCAGACCCAGCGGTACGGCGATCTCCTCGGCCATCACCCGGCCCGCTTCCTCGGCCAATGCCTCCTCGGCCAGGTCCTCGTCAGTGTCCAGTCCGTCCAGCGCCTGGAGCGGCTGGTCGAGACGGACGTGGGAGACCAGCGACTGGAGGGCGCGCAGGGTCGCGGAGGCGGTCGGCCCCCAGTTGGAGAAGTACGAGAACTGCCACCACCACAGCGCCTCGCTGGTGCGACCCGCACGGTAGTGGGCCAGACCGTGACGGAGGTCGGTGACGATGTCGGCGAGGTTGTCGGAGATCCGGAAGGCCACGGGGGCCTTGCGCGGCTCGTAGGGGTCGAAGACCTCGGAGAACACGTCGACCGGGTCGAGCAGGACCGCGAACCGCTCGCGCAGTTCGTCGAGGTCCGGTTCCGGGCCGGTGTCCGGCTCGTAGCGCTCGTCCGGGACGATGTCCTCGTGCGCGCCGAGTCGACCGCCCGTCAGCAGGAGTTGGGAGACCTCCAGCAGCAGGAACGGTACGGCGCTGTCGGGCTCGTCGCCCTTGGCGACTTCCGTGGTCGCGACGATGAAGGACTCGATCGAGTCCGCGATCTGGACCGCGAAGTCGGCGGGATCCTGATTCACCGCGTGCAGCATGGCATCAGACATCGAGAAGTCGTCTCCCCTCGAAGGCACGCCCTAGCGTGACCTCGTCGGCGTATTCCAAGTCTCCCCCCACAGGCAGACCACTGGCCAGCCGAGTGACCTTCAAACCCATCGGCTTGATCATTCTTGCCAGATAGGTCGCGGTCGCCTCGCCCTCCAAATTGGGGTCGGTGGCCAGGATCAGCTCGGTGACCGCACCATCGGCGAGACGCGAGAGCAGCTCACGGATGCGCAGGTCATCGGGGCCCACGCCTTCGATGGGGCTGATGGCCCCGCCGAGCACGTGGTAGCGACCCCGGAATTCCCGGGTCCGCTCGATCGCCACGACGTCCTTCGACTCCTCCACCACACAGATGACGGAGAGGTCCCGGCGCGGATCGCGGCAGATGTTGCACTGTGCCTGTTGAGCGACGTTCCCGCAGACTTCACAGAAGCGGACCTTGTCCTTCACTTCCAGCAGTGCGTGTGCGAGGCGTCGTACGTCGGTCGGCTCGGCCTGGAGGATGTGGAAGGCGATCCGCTGCGCGCTCTTGGGACCGACGCCGGGCAGTCTGCCCAGTTCGTCGATGAGGTCCTGAACCACGCCTTCGTACAACGGACTGCCTCTTCCGGTTCCTTCGGTTGCCGCGCTTCTACGGTTCGTACGTACGCTAGTTGCTCACACGCCCCGTCAGAAGGGAAGTCCCGGCATTCCGCCGAGACCCTCCGTGAGGGGGCCGAGCTTCTGCTGTCGGAGCGTCTGCGCGTTGTCGTTCGCGGCCTGGACGGCGGCGACGACCAGATCGGCCAGGGTTTCGGTGTCCTCCGGGTCCACGGCCTTCGGGTCGATGACCAGACCGCGCAGTTCGCCGGAGCCGTTGACCGTCGCCTTCACGAGGCCGCCGCCGGCCTGGCCGTCAACCTCGGCCTGTGCGAGCTCTTCCTCGGCCCGGGCGAGTTCCTGCTGCATCCTCTGGGCCTGCTGGAGGATCTGCTGCATGTTGGGCTGGCCACCACCGGGGATCACGGGTCACTCCTGGCGCTTCGACAACGGTGTTCGTACGCCGAGCCTACGTGGTCACCGCACGGCTCGCTGCACGCAGAGACGGCAACTCTTTCGTGTGAGTATCCTGCGGGTCCTCTACCTGATCACGACGTATACATGGTCGGAAATACTGGGATTTCCGCCCCCGTGCCCACCATTTGGCGGTAGGAAAGACATGCGCACCAGAACGTGCGCTGCATAGATCGGGCACGTTCGTACATATTTCATAACGCCAAATGACTCAGAGTAGCGAGAAACTGCACTCAGTAGCGAACTTGGCGCAATAGTCACAGAGGAGTGCCCCGGTGAGCCAGCCGGAGATGCAGCCCGGGGGGCCGGCCCGGGAGGAACGCGGCGAGGTAGCGCGCGGAGATCTGGCCGGAAGGCCCTTTCCGCTCGGCGACTGGGGAGAGCCCGCGGAACGGCTGGACGAGTTGTACCGGTGGGTCGAGGCGGGTGCCCTGCGGACGACGGAGTGGTACCTCGCCGACCGGGTGTGGAAGAGGCGGACCGGGCGGATGTTGCGGGCCGGCGCCGCACTCGGGGTCGCCACCGGAGCCACCCTGCCGCTGCTGGACCTCACCGGCATGGTGGCGGGCGCGGCCGGCTGGGGCTATCTCTCGCTGCTGCTCGGCGCCGCCTGTCTCGCCTGCGACCGGTACTTCGGGGTCACCTCGGGCTGGATGCGCAACGTGGCGACCGCGCAGGCGGTGCAGCGGCGCCTGCAACGGCTCCAGTTCGACTGGGCGTCCGAGAGCGTGCGCGAGGTCCTCGGGCCGACGGAGGGCACGGCGAGCGAGGCGGCCGAACGCTGTTTGGGGGTGCTCCGCAGCTTCTCGGAGGACGTGACCGAACTCGTGCAGGCGGAGACCGCGGACTGGATGCGGGAGTTCGCCGGCGCCCCCGCGCCGCTGCTGCTCCAGGCGCTTCCCCTGTCGCCGACCGGGGCATCGCGTGCGCTGGAAGGCGGGGCGCAGGGGGGTCGGGCGATGCTGCCACCGGGGACGCGTCCCAACATGCCGCGACAACGCCCCCCGGAGACCCCGCGCTAGACCCCTCACCCCTCGGTTGGCGAGGCTGCCGGCACTCGCTGGCCTGGTTGCCGGCGACGTACCCATGGCTCGTCGAACGCGCGGTGTACAACGAAGGCCCCGGGCTCACCCGTAGTTGCCCGGGGTCTCGCGCTGTTGCATAGGCCCGCCGGCCTGGCCTAGTCAGGTCAGGTCAGGTCAGGTCAGGTCAGGTCAGGTCAGGTCAGGTCAGCTGAACACGATCATGGAGCCTTGGCCCAGGCTGCGGATCGCCGCCGCGTGCAGGCCCAACCAGACATGGCGTTCCCTGGAGAACGGGCCGTCGTCGGGGGCGATGGGCCCGGCCGGCTCCTCCAGCGTCGTCGGACGCTCGGGCGGCAGCGGTGCCGCCGGCGGATTCGACGGGTCGATCCCGATCGCGGGCGCCACGAACTCCAGTTCCCTCAGCAGGCCCTGGGTGGAACCCAGCGGTCCGCCTCCTGCGAGCAGTTCGTCGTTGAACAGCGGGGCCGTGAAGTCGACGGGGACGTAGGCACCGGCGTGGTCGTAGTGCCAGACCAGGTGCGAGCCCTGCGCGGTCGTCTCGAACATCTCCAACAACTGCTCGTAGTCCCCACCCAGTTCGTCCACCGGGGTCACGGCGAGTCCGCACAGTTGCAGCAGATAGGCGCGGCGCAGGAAGTGCAGGGCGTCGTAGTCGAAACCCGCGACGGGTGCCACGTCGCCCGACAGCCCGGGCATGTAGGCGAAGACGGGGACGGTCGGTAGCCCGGCGGTGGTCAGCGCCTTGTCGTAGGAGGCGATCTCTTCCGCGAAGGGGTTGTCGGGGCTGTGGCACAGCACGTCGACGAGGGGGACCAGCCACAGGTCACAGGCCAAGGAAGGCTCGCTCTCCAGCGGGTTGGGGCGCGGCGCGCCCGACGGTCAAAGCGGACGGGACAAGGAGGTTCCCGGAATCTGACCCCAAGGTCCGGTGCGGTGTCCAGACCCGGGGCAGACCCTGGGTGGTGCGGTGTCGAAGCGGGTCCACAAAGTTCGGGAAAGCGTAGTGCCCGCGATACGTTGCGCGAAGGTCGCCTTTTCCAGCGTCGTACCCGGCTGGCGCGGAAATCACCGCCGTGCTCCGTGCGGTTCTCCCACGTCCCACACCCATACCCCGCCGATCTTCTCCCCCGGTCGACCCAAGAGCGCCGACACCGTGCGGTACAGCGCCTCCTCGTGGTACTCCGGCGGCAGAACCACCACACCAGCCCGCCATGCCTTCAGATCGTGCTGTGCCTGGGCCCGGCCTGCCGAGCCGATGTCCGGCACCACTCCCGTATCGCGCACCTCGTAGAGGAGGTTCGAGGTGTGGCGCGGCGTGGAGCCGTAGATTCCGATGCGGTCGGGTCCCCAGGGTCCGTTGAAGTAGCCGCCCGCCAGCGAGAAGCCGAGACCGGTGGACGACTGCCACCGCAGGGCTTCGGCGTTTCCGGGGTAGGGCAGCGGTACGACCACGACCGACTCCCCCGCCGCGAGGTAAGGCCGGTACAGGCCCGCCGTGATGAACTCGGGCACCTCGGACCGCTCGCGTACGGGATAGGGCGTCGGGACCACCGGGAGCACTGCGGCGGCGATGGCGAGACAGCCCGCGATCCGCAGCGCGGGTCGGCGGGACTTCGACGTCCAACCGTTCGTGAGTCGGTGCACCGCGATGGCCAGCAACATGCCCAGCACCGGTGCGCAGATCATCGCCACCCGGGACTCGATCACCGACTCAAGCAGCGGCATGTTCGCCAACAGCCGCCACGGACCGGTGAACACGATGTCGGTGTGGGGAATGCGGACCTTGACGCCGAGCGAGAGGAAGGCGGCCGTGAGGGCGGTCAGGGCGAGCGCCTTCACCCGTGGTTCCCGGCGGAGCAGAACGACGATTCCCGTGGCTAGCAGAAGGACCGGCCAGCCGTAGAAGGCGTTCTGTTCGGTGCGGTTCATGGCCAGGGGATCCGCGGTCTCATCGCTGCCCAGGAGCGAGCGTCCTGCGAATTCGACGAAGGCGAGCGGGCTGTTGTGGGTGTTGGAGCCGTGCATCACGTGCGTATAGCTCTGCGGCCCGAAGAATTGCCAGGTGAGCGGAAAGGCCACGAGGGGAAGGCAGACCGCCAGTCCGATCAGGATTCCATGGAGTAGCGGGCGCCAGGAGTTTTTGGCCTGTGCAGGTCGCACGATCGCATAAGCGACGGCGAAGAACAGCATTCCCATCGCTGCCAGCAACAGCGGTTCCTCGCCCAGGAATATCTGATAGGTCGCGAAGAGGCCCAGGAAGACTCCGTCCCGTACGGGTGCGCGGCCTTCGCAGAGACGCAGGGCACGGTCGATGATCACGGGGATCATGAAAAGGACGAGGAAATTGGGGTGGGCGTTCCCGTGGGAGATCATGGGTGGCGCGAAGGCGGCGAAGGCGGCGCCGAGGGCCGCAGCCCAGCGCCCCACACCGAGTCGGCGGGCCATCAACCAGTACCAACAGACCGCGGTCAGGGCGAGACCGGCCGTCAGCACCAAGGCCCAGGTGACCGGCGGGCCACAGATCAGGGTGACCGGGGTGAGGGGCACCGAGAGGCCGAGCATCACGGTGTTCGCCATGAGGTTCACGCCTTCGGGATATCCCTGGAGCGTGGTGAACAGCGGATTCTTCAGATTGACCACATTGTCGGCCGTGACCCTGAAGAACCATTCCCATTGGTTCTGGTCCTGCCCTGCGTCCCTGAGGTATCCGCGGTCGAGGTCCCCCCAGAGGTCCGAGTAGAGGACGAAGGACGCCAACAGGAAGAGGCCGGCGATCAGTAGATCAATGCGGTGCAGTGGGCGGGTTCGCAGTCGCAGGAGTTCGAGGAGGACCCTGCCGTAGTCGAGCGGTTTGAGTTTGGACCCGGACTGGTGTGACCAGCGCACGGGAACTTCCACGATCGGCCAGCCCGCGCGCCGGAAGAACCTCAGTATTTCGACGTCAATGCCCCAGCCGTTCAACTGGGAATCGGCGAATGCGGCTCGAACCTTGTCTCCGTCGAAGAGCTTGAATCCGCACTGTGTGTCGTGAATTCCGGGAACCGCGACTGCGCGTATGAGTCCATTGCCCATGCGGCCCAGCCATTCGCGCACCCGCCACTGGTGTACGTCGATCTGGGAATCGGGATGGGCGCGGGAGCCTATCGCGGCGGTGATGTCGTCGGCTTCGAGTTCGTCGGCCAGGTTGTCCAGTTCGGCGATGGGGGCGGCGAGGTCGGCGTCCGTGACGAGGACCTGGCGCCCGTAGGAGGCGAGCACGCCACGGCGCAGGGCATCACCCTTGCCCCGGTTCATCCCGTTCACAGCGGAGATGAGATGAATGCGGGGCTCGTCGGCGGCGGCCTCGCGCGCGATCGCCGCGGTGGAGTCGGTGGAGCCGTCGTCGACGACGATCACCTCCCAGTTGCCCCAGCGGTCCGGCTCGGCCTTGAGGTGGGCGCAGATCGCGTCCAGGGTGGGGCGGAGTCGAACCTCTTCGTTGTAGGCGGGGACGACGATGCTCAAGTGCACGCCGCCCGCTTCGCCGGAGCGGTCCGGGAGGGGTGAGTCGGAATCCGCCTCGATGACCTCGGCATCGGACGGATGGGGTGGATCCGCCGGGCCCTGCTCGTCCTGGTCGGCGGGGGCGAGACCCTCCGCCGGGGGCGCAGGGATGACGTCCGCCGGGGGCGCGGCACCGTCGTCCGCAGGGGGCGCAGGGATGACGTCCGCAGGGGTGGCGTCTTGGGTCAGCGCCGGGGCTTCGTCCTCCGTCGGCGTCCGGATGTCGGCAGGCGCGCCCCCTGTCAGGGGCGGGGCGTCGGCGGGTGCGCCCTCCGTGGACAGCGCCCGTGTCGGAACTTGTGGTTCCGATTCTATTTCCGCGCTCACCGCTCCAACCGATCGGCCCAGGTCAGCGCCTGTTCGTTATATCCGCTGATGGTGGCGCGCGCCGCGGTCATATCGCCGAGTGTCACAGCGTCGATCAGATCCTCATGTCCGCTCCACAACCACTCGCGCCGACCGCTGTCCTGCCGCAGATGGGGTACCGCGAAAACCCATCCGTGCACGCGTAGTTGGTGGAGAAAGCCGGAGATATAGCAGTTCGCTGTAATAGATCCCAGTTCGGACCAGAACCGCAGGTCATACCCGATGTGGATGTCGAGGTCGCCGCACCGGGCCGCGCGGGCGGCCTCTTCGGCCCGACGCCGCACCGGCAGCACCGACTTGGGGCGCACCCGGGTGCGCCCGTTGCGTTCGGCGTGACGGATGACGCCCTCCATCACCAGCGCCCGGGCATCGACCATGTTGCGGTAGTCCGCGACCGTGAACTGGTGCACCCTAAAACCCCGGTGCTGGTCCGAGTCCAGCAACCCCTGGGCGGAGAGGTCGACGAGCGCCTCCCGTACCGGAGTGGCGGAGACCCCGTACTGTTCGGCGATCTGCTTGACCGTGAACTCCTGCCCGGGGAGCAAGCGACCTGCCAGCACCTCGTCACGCAGCGCATCCGCGATCTGTTGCCGCAGCGTGCTCCGGGTGACGGAAGTGCTGCCGGGGCTGGGCATCGATGGCTTCTCCTTCGCGGGGGTCCCCGACACGATAAGCCAGTCGGTACGAGACAGGTGAGGTGCAGGGTGGCAGAGGGAGTGTTCAAGGCGGCGACGGGAGACGGTCCCCCGGGGCTCGTGGACAGTGCCGGGCGGGCCGCCGATGTGAGCCAGGCGTTCGCCGGGCTGATGCAGATCCGGCGGCTGACGGGGACGGCTCCGGCGGCCTGGGAGCTGACCCAGACGGTACGAGCCGTCGCCCTGGCCCTGGAGGCCGCCGGCCTGCCCCCGTCCGCGGTCGACGCCGACGGTACGCGCGTGGCCACCGGTTATCGCGTACGTCCGGCAGAACGGCCGGGCACGGTGTGCGTGGACTGGCTCGGTCCGAGCGGCAGCGGCGCGGCGCAGCAGGAGGAGTCGGAGCTCGGCCGGTGCGCCGACGCGCTGGTGACGGCGGGTTGGGAGGCGCTGCTGTACCGGGGGCCGCGCCGCCGCCGCTTCCTTGAGGTGGAACCCGCACCCTGACCCCGCCCTGATCCTGCCTTGACCCGTGCCCCGGGCCGACTGCCCGAGCGGGACCCGGGCCCTGGCCGACTGCCCGAGCGGGACCCGGGCCCTGGCCGACTGCCCGAGCGGGACCCGGGCCCGGGGCGACCGGACGACCCCTACTTGATCCTGAACACCGCCGAGGACGCCTGTCCCTCGCCGAACTCCCAACCGGCCACCACTTCATGGCCCGGCTGCTCGGCGATCCAGCGCAGGTCGTTCGGGCACCCGCCCGGACCGAGGTAGTACCCGCCGTCGGAGCGGGCCCAGTGTGCCGTCAGACAGAGCATCCCGAGGTGATCGCGCAGTTGGGGGTGGGAGACCCGGCGCAGGGCCTGCTCCATCGCCGGCTCGACCTCGGCCCCCCTTTCGAACGGGACGAGGGCGCCGGGGCCGCCTGTGGTCCACGTCGCGGCGCGCATCGCGTCGAACAGCGTGCCGCCCGTACGGACCCGCTGGAGCCACTGCACCATGCCCACGGCATCGGCGGGATCGACCTCGCCCGGTGGGAGGCCGTGTACGGCGAGCACGCGGGCGAGGTCCGCGCCGAACACGGCCCGCCGGGAGTCGTACGCGACCGAGACGGCCCTCAACGCCGTGTGGATCGCTTCACCGAGAGCTCCGTCCGCACCCGGTGCGCCCTCGTCGATCAGCCAGACCGACCGTTCGTGGTCCGTCGGCCAGAGGTCCCAGTCGAACTGCGGTTGCTCAGAGCCGTGTTCACCCTCGTCGACCAGTCCATCCGGTTCGCCGGGCTCATCGGATTCATCGGATTCATCGGATTCATCGGATTCATCGGATTCATCGACGCTCATATCGACTGCACCGCTGAGGAGGTCCTCGTACATCAGGTACGACAACTCGTCGTTCCAGGTGAAGAGCGCGTACTCGGCCGTCGCGGGGTACGCGTCGAGGGGCTTGCCCAGGAGCACCTCGAAGGCGTTCGCGAGCTCGCGGTTCCACGCACCGGGCTCAAGGGTGGGTTCGGGGGCGGATGTCACAAGTGGCTCCTCGTACAACAGCGTTCAGAACTCCCCTGTGTAGCACTCGTGGGGATCGTCATGTCCGTGAAATCACACAACGACCCACCCCATCCGATCGCCGTCGAAGAGGGGTGGGGCCGTGCCGTTCTGGCCGATGTGGCGACCGCCACGCCCTCCGCATTCGCATCACGCACGTCGGCGTCCCCGCGTGATGGCACTTCACGCGACTTCCCCATCGACTTCACCCGGGCCGTTTGTCAGCATGTGCCCCATGACCCAGATCATCAAAGGCGCCAATGTGCCTGTCCCCACGTCCCGACTACGGGTGGCAGTGGGCCGGAACGCGGCACCCGGCGTTCCCTCGGTGGACGCCTCAGCACTGTTGCTCGACGCGACGGGCCGGGTACGGGGCGATGCTGACCTGGTGTTCTACAACCAGCCGCAGCACCCGTCGGGCTCGGTGCGGCACGTGGGGAGCGCAGAGGGTGCCGGACAGCGCGCCGAATGGCTGGAGTTGGACCTCCCGTCGGTGGAGCCCGCGATCCAGCGCGTGGTGATCTCCGCGTCCTGCGACGGTGCCGCCTTCGGCTCGGTGCCGGGTCTGTTCATCCAGGCGGTGGGACCGGACGGCGCCGTCGTGATGCACTACCCGGTGACGGACGCGACCACGGAAACGGCGTTCGTGCTCGGTGAGTTCTACCGACGGGACGGGATGTGGAAGTTCCGGGCGGTGGGACAGGGGTACGCCTCCGGACTCGCCGGGCTCGCCACGGACTTCGGGATCGTCGTGGCGCAGCCGCCGACTGCACCCCAAGCACCCGCAGCACAGCCGCCGATCGCGCCCGTCCCACAGGCGCCCCAGGCACCCGCCCCCTTTCATGCGCCCGCCGTACCCGCGCCGGCGTTCCTGGCCCCGGCGACCGTTCCCCGGGCGTTCCACCCCCCGGCGGGCCCTGGCGCTCCCGGCACCTACCCGCCGCAGCCGGGAGTGCCGGGGGTGCCGGGGGTGCCGGGGCAACATCCCGCTCCCCCGGCCGCGTACCAGCCGACCTCCGCGCCGCTGCCGTACCCGTATCCGTACCCGCAGCCGCCTTCCCACCCCCAGCCCGCGCACCAGCGGCCGGTGCCACCGGCCGCACCCGTACCCGATCCGTTCAGCGCCCTCCCCGGGTTCCAGCCGTACACCCAGCGCGGGCACGGCACGCTGACCTTCGCCGTCGACGCCCCCCTGCCTCCCGGGCCCGCCCTGATCGAGGCCAGGTCCGAGGGAGACGGCTACTTCTCGGTCCACTCGCTCACGTCCCGCCACGAGCCGGACGACATGTACTTCAACACCAGCCTGACCGACTTCCGCGGTCGCGCGATCGCCCGCATCCCCACCGAGGGGCGGTTGCTCCTGTTGGTCGACGGAAGCGAGAACTGGACCGTGGTGATCCATCCGCTCTCCGCGATACGGCGGTTGGACGGCCTCGCGGTCGAAGGGCGCGGCAACGAGGTGTTCGCGTATCTGGGGCCGTCCGCCAACCTCGATGTGCGGTTCTGGGGCAGCGAGTCCCGGCACGATGACATCACGGTCAAGACCAGACCGCTGTTCCCCACCGAGGACGGGTACGACGACTATCCGGAACCGCTGCTCAGCCGGGCGGTCGGGCCCTTCCAGCAGACCGTGCCGGTGCCCGCGGGGCCGCTGTTCCTGACCGTGGAGGGCGAGGGGTACTGGTCCCTCCACGTACACCCCGCGGCGGGCGCCGCAGCCCGCTGACCGGCCACACGCCGAAGGGCGGGCCCGGCATCCGGGCCCGCCCTTCGGCTGCGCTGTGGTGTCAGCCTCCGACGGTGTACCCGTCGGCGACGGTGAGGGCGGCGTCGAGGATCGCCAGCCCCTCCTTGGCCTCCGCCTCGCTCACGTTGCACGGCGGCACGGTGTGGGTGCGGTTCATGTTGACGAACGGCCACAGGCCCTGCGCCTTGCACGCTGCGGCGAAGGCGGCCATCGGGGCGGCGGCTTCGCCGGTGGCGTTGTACGGCACCAGCGGCTCACGGGTCGAGCGGTCCCGGACCAGGTCGAGCGCCCAGAACACGCCCGTGCCGCGGACCTCGCCCACGCTCGGGTGGCGCTCGGCCAACTCGCGCAGACCCGGGCCGAGTACGGTCTCGCCGATGCGGGCCGCGTGCTCGACGACCTTCTCGTCCTCCATCACCTGGATGGTGGCGACCGCCGCGGCGCAGGCCAACGGGTGGCCGGAGTAGGTGAGTCCGCCGGGATAGGCACGGGTCTCGAAGGTGGCCGCGATCTTCTCGGAGATCGCCACACCGCCGAGCGGCACATAGCCGGAGTTGACGCCCTTGGCGAAGGTCAGCAGGTCGGGGATGACGTCGAAGTGCTCGGACGCGAACCACTTACCGGTACGACCGAAGCCCGCCATCACCTCGTCGAGGACGAGGACGATCCCGTACCGGTCACAGATCTCGCGCACACCAGGGAGATAGCCGGGCGGCGGGACCATGATGCCCGCGGTGCCCGGGACGGTCTCCAGGACGATCGCGGCGATCGTGCCCGGACCCTCGAAGGCGATCGTGTCCTCCAGGTGCTGGAGGGCGCGCTGGGCCTCTTCGGCCTCGGTGGTCGAGTAGAAGGGCGAGCGGTAGAGGAACGGCGCCCAGAAGTGGACCACTCCGGAGGTGCCGTTGTCGGACGCCCAGCGCCGCGGGTCACCGGTGACGTTGATCGCGGTCGTGGTGCCGCCGTGGTACGAGCGGTAGGCGGAGAGCACCTTGGGGCGACCGGTGTGCAGCCGGGACATGCGGATGGCGTTCTCGATCGCCTCGGCGCCGCCGTTGGTGAAGAAGATCTTGTCGAGGTCACCCGGGGTGCGCTCGGCGATGAGCCGGGCGGCCTCGGATCGCGACTCCACCGCGAAGGCGGGCGCGAAGGTGGACAGCTTGCCCGCCTGCTCCTGGATGGCGGCCACGACCTTCGGGTGCTGGTACCCGATGTTGGTGTAGACGAGGCCGCTGGTGAAGTCGAGGTAGCGCTTGCCCTCGTAGTCCCAGAAGTACGAGCCCTCGGCGCCGGCGACGGCGAGCGGATCGATCAGCCCCTGGGCGGACCACGAGTGGAAGACGTGCGCACGGTCTGCGGCCTTCACGGCGGCGCCGGCCTGGGGATCAGCGGGATGGGCTTGAGCGGTCATGCCGGCGAGCCTACGGACGCCCCACCGCTGCCGGACATCACCATCCTGTCTGTCCTGCGGCGCTTTCCTCGTCGTTCTGTCGGGTGAGCCGACCCATTTTTGACAACATACTGTCAACATGACAGCCTTCTGTCATAGCAACCGAGGGAGACACCATGACCCGCACCACCGTCCATCTCGCCGTCTACGACGACTTCGCCGACTGGGAGCCCGGATACGCCACCTCCCAGCTCACCCAGCACGGCTACACCGTCCGCACGGTCGGCCTCACCACCGACCCCGTCACCACCATGGGCGGCCTCCGCATCCAGCCCGATCTGAGCCTCGACGAACTGACCCCGGAGGCCGTCGCCGACAGCGCCCTGCTCCTGCTCACCGGCTCCACCCGGTGGGACACCGGCGACGACCTCGCACCCTTCGCCGCCACAGCGCGCGACTTCCTCGCCTCGGGCGTCCCGGTCGCGGCCATCTGCGGGGCGACCCTGGGGCTGGCGCGCGAAGGACTGCTCGACGACCGCGACCACACCAGCGCGGTGTCGTACTACCTCGCCGCATCCGGCTACCGGGGCGGCGACCACTACCGGGAGGCCGATGCCGTCACCGACGGCGACCTGATCACCGCCGGCCCCACCGAGCCGATCGCCTTCGCCCGGGAGGTCTTCGCCCGCCTCGGCGTGTACGAGGGGAAGAAGCTGGACGCCTGGTACCGCCTCTTCCACGACTCCGACGCCTCCGCCTACGCCGTCCTCGAAGGACTCGATGGACGCGAAGGACGCGAAGGAACAGACGAGGGCTCCACCGGGGCGGACGCCTCATGAGCCGTGCCGAACAGGATCTGCTGAGCCGCACGGCTCTCGGGATCTTCCGACTGAACGGCCAGTTCCTCGCGGCGTCCGAGGAACTGGCCGCCCCGGCCGGACTCACCGCGGCCTGGTGGCAGGTCCTCGGAGCCGTACTGCCGGAACCACTGCCCGTCGCCGGCATCGCCCGCGACATGGGGATCACCCGGCAGAGCGTGCAGCGGATCGCCGATCTGCTGGTGGAGCGCGGACTCGCGGCGTACGAACCCAATCCGGCCCACCGGCGGGCCAAGCTCCTCCGGCCGACGGACGAGGGGCGGGCGGCCGTCGCACGGCTCGGCCCCGGCCACGCGGCCCTCGCCGCACGACTGGCCGAGGTGCTCGGCCCAGAACAGTTCGCGGAGACCGCACGGGTGTTGGAACGGCTGTCCAAGGCGATGGAGACGATCCAGAAAGGGTGACAAGCGCACTATCCTCAGCCCGGTCCGTAGATGTCGCGATGGGGGGAGAACGCGCGGCGATGGAGCAACTCACGCCCGGGGATCCGCGGAGTATCGGTGCATATCGCCTGCTGGCCCGGCTGGGGGCGGGCGGGATGGGGCAGGTGTACCTGGCCCGCAACGACCGGGGACGCACGGTCGCGGTCAAACTCGTACGCCGGGAACTCGCCGAGCAGGAGGAGTTCCGCAACCGCTTCCGGCAGGAGGTCCAGGCGGCCCGTCGCGTCGGCGGCGACTGGACCGCGCCCGTGCTCGACGCCGACACCGAGGCGGCCGTGCCCTGGGTGGCCACCGGCTATGTCGCCGGCCCCTCGCTCCATTCGGTCATCGCCGCAGGGCCGCTGCCGGAACGTTCGGTGCGCATCCTGGCCTCCGGGCTCGCCCACGCCCTCACCGACATCCACACCGCGGGCCTGATCCACCGCGACCTCAAACCCTCCAACGTCCTCATCACCCTGGACGGGCCCCGGGTCATCGACTTCGGCATCGCCCGCGCCCTGGAGACCGCCACCGACGGTGGCCTGACCCGTACCGGCTCGGTCGTCGGCTCCCCGGGCTTCATGGCCCCGGAACAGGTGCGTGCCACCCGGGTCACCCCGGCGTCCGACATCTTCTGCCTGGGCTCGGTACTGGCGTACGCATCCACGGGCCGGCTGCCGTTCGGCTCACCGGACAGCGGTCAGCACGCGGTGATGTACCGCATCGCGCAGGAGGAACCGGAACTGTCGGACGTGCCGGACGGGCTCGCCGACCTGGTGCGGGCCTGTCTGCACAAGAGCCCGTCCGAACGGCCGGGGCTGGCGGAGATCCTGGAGCGCACGCGAACAGCGGAGGACGACGAACCCTGGCTGCCCGCGCCGCTCGTGGCGCAACTGGGACGCCATGCCGTGAGCCTGCTGGAAGTGGAACAGCCCGCGGAGCGCACCCCGACCCAGGTGGTGCGGGACCCCGGCAGCGGAGCTGCCTCCCGTACGCCGACGCCTCCCGGCCCTCCAGGGCACACGCCCTGGCCCGGCTTCGGCCCCGCACAGGCCTCCGTCCACCAGACGCCCACCGGACGGGGGCCGTCGGGACAAGCGCCCTCGGTACAACTGCCGAACCCGGCCTTCCCCGCGGCCCCCGGCCAGGCCCCCACCCCCGCCTGGGGCTCGGTACCGGGCTCGGGCACCGGCGGCCTCCCCCCGGCCTCCGGTCACCACACCACACGGGACACCGGCCATGTGCCGCCCTCGCCCTACGCTCCGCCGCCGCCTCCGGCTTCGACCTCCCACGTGCGTGCCATCGCCCTGGGCGTGGTGGCCGTGCTGATCGCGGTGGCATCGGCGAGTTGGGTCTACTACACCCTGAAGGAGCCCGACGGTACGGAACCGGACACCCGCCCGAGCGCCGGGGCACCCGGCCCCTCCCCGACGAACAGCCCGTCCCCCAGCCGCTCACCCCGACCGGCCGGGGCCATCGCGGAGGACTACCTCGGCACCTGGCGCGCCACCTTCAGCGCTGACGACGGCACCCACACCCGGGAGATGGTGATCAGCCAGGGCGAAACGGGCGACCGCACGATGGTGCTGACCGGCACCGGACCGACGTACGACTGCCGCTGGTCCGCGACCCTCCAGAAGGCGGGCCCTCCCCTGGAACTGGGCCCCACCCGACTGGACAGCGGCGACCGCGGCGCCTGCTCCCCCGGACAGTGGAGCCGACTGGAACTGACCGGGTCGGGCACCCTGGTCCGCGAACTGGTGGGATCGGGCGGGACACCACTGACGTACAGCAGGACCGACTAAAGGCGGTCCCGTAAGACCCGGCGGTCGCACAACGACAGCTACGGGCACCTCGCCGCGTTGTCGGAGCGCCCAAGTACACCCCGTGTGAGGCCGACCCTCCGCCTTCCGATGCACCGCATCGGAAGGCGCGCGCTGATCCACCGGGTATTACGGGACAACTCGCCTCCGGCCAACTCCCTTACTAGCATGGGTAATTAGCGTTGAGCAGGCGAACGGGGAGCAGGCATGACGTTCAATAGCGAGTGGGCTGACGCTGTCGCCGCCACCAAAGACCGCCAGGCGACAGCAATGCAGCTGAATCAGGTCGCGCCCGATCCCGGTGGAGGGTCGGGCAGCACGGAGCGGGACCTCGAAGTGACCCAAGACGATCTCGGGGCGGTCGGCAGCGAGGCGTTCCGACTGCACGATCAACTGCGCAAGGGCTCGGACATTGCAGGTGCCGGCAGCGGAAAGAGCCAATCCGGATCGACCGCCCGGGCGGCACAGGAATGTTCGAACCACAATCTGGCCATGGGTGGCGAACTCTCCACCACCCTCTCCCTGTGGGACACGCAGGTGAAGACCCTCCTCCAGATGTGCGCCCACATATCCAACCACTTGGACTACACCAAGAAGTCACACAGCAACGAGGAAGCCGAAATAGCGGCAAGCCTGCGTCGCCGCGACGGAACAGCCGTTGCAGCATCCGACATCTCTCGACTCATCACATAACGAGGAGTTGAGATGAGCACATTCGGATACTCCGATCTCATTTCCTTAGACCTCGGCAAGCTCGAAACAGCCGTGGGTGACTGGAAGACCATGGTCGGCGCACTCGCCAAACTCAAGACCGACGCAAGCGAAGGAATGCTCAAGAAGTCCGAGGCCGCGCGATGGCAGGGAGTCAATGCCTCGGTCACCCGGGAGTTCGTCCGCAGTACGGTGAAGGAGTTCGCCGATCTCCATGCGCAGACCCAGAGCGTCCACAACGTACTGGACGACGCCCATGCGGAACTCACTCGCATCCAGAACCGAGTCAAGTCACTGGTGCGACAGGCCGCGGCCGGCGATCCGAAACGGGCCGAGCCGGACCCCGGCCTCATGGTCTCGGACGCGGGGAACGGCACGGTGAAGGTTGTATCGACGATCTGTGATGCGAGGGGCCCGTCGCAACGAACGGAAGATCTGATCCAATGGTACGCCGACACCCTCACCGGTCTGGTGGCTCACGCGGCGGAGGTCGACGCGGCAGCGACCCGCGCTCTCAAGGCCACCCACGGAGGTGACCCGCACGATGCCGGTCACGCGAGGTACACATCTCTCGATCAGGACCAACTTCCACGTGCGATGAAGCTTGCGGCGCTCGGAGACGAGGCGAACGATAAGCAACGGGCGGAAATGCGGCGGTTGTGGCAGTCCCTGAGCCCGGAGGGACGGGCCCAGTTGTGGCAGAGCCACCGGGATGACCTGCTCGCAGGCGGACTGTTGAATCCCAGCGTCAAGAAAGCAGCGCCGGATCGGGGCTCGGGACGATTCGACTCGGAGAGCCCTGGCACGGACGAATGGCTCACCAGGGAGAAGATGCACCTCCTCATCACTGGCTCCGAGTGGGCCGGCAGCAATGACGCAGGAAAGCACATGGAGCACTATCTCGGCCGGAGCGGAGACCCCCTGGAACTGCCGGTGGACAGGATGCTCTCCGATGACGAGAAATTCCGGGATCATATCGACAGCCAGATTCGACACCATCAGGAAGGGTGGCGCGAACAGGCCCTGGAAGAATTCCACAAGAGTGGTGGACGGCCGGTGGCGATACCGATCGAGACCGGCAACAGGGACTACACGTTCCGCCAGGAAACGGAGAGCAATTGGTTCTACGCAGTCGGCTCCACCCGGTCCAACATCACTGGAGTGATCACCGTCGTACCCGATGCCAACGGCCAGCCCAAAGTCGGCCTCGACTACCAGGCCAATGCCTGGGACCGGTACAACTGGGACGCCGGCAAGGGAGTGGAGATCGGCCCTGTGTCCATCCCGGACGGTGAGATGGGTCGGCAGCACGTCGTCGGACATGCCAAGGAGTTCGACATGGCCGGGAGCAGTTCCGTCAAGCACTACGACCTGGGCGGATCGTCGCCCAACACCGACCCTCTTCCCCAACCCCCCGACCCCGGTCGCGACGGCGGACGGACGGACCCGAGCCGATGACTCCCGCGAACTCCGACGAACGCCGGAAGCTCCCGCTCGCCACCCGACTGATCGTCATCGCGGCCACGTTGACGGTCATCGTCGGCGGAGGGGTCCTCCTTGCCCAGTACCTCGGCAACAGCATGACGTCGGAGCAGGTGCAGAAGGAGAAGGACTGCTGCTGGACGGCCGGCGTCACACCTGCGTGGACGATCGAACTGCTCGGTGTGAGCGTTCCGAGGGCGGCATCGGATCGGCGCGCCGCGTACAAGAGCGGTCGCGTGGATACCTCTCTCCTTGCGTTCACCCTGCCGAGCGCGGCGGCTGACGGCTACTTGGAGGCGTTGAACCCCCCGGGGACCACATTGATCAAGAACTTCAACCCCGAGGGGAAGGACTACAAGCCGTTGGCTCCCTTCGCCCGGTTGGGGTTGCCGGAGCCGGAGACCATCGTGACGGGGATGCGGCTCGGGGGGCTCTGTCAGGGAGATGTCACCACTCCGGAGGGGCGCGACGTTCACCACTGCGTGGACATCTACGCCCATGAGTTCACCCCCGGCTCCACCCGCATCTACATGCGGGCGAGCGTCGAGCCCGGCGCCAGCCCTCCGACACCGGGTGGAACGTCCGCGCACTGACCGCGGCTCATGATGGGGCACCGTCAGCAGCAGTGCGTACGCCCCTGCTTCCGTCTCCCCCGTCAGGGCGGTTTGCCTGGGTTTTGCTTGGCGTGTTCCGTGCCCTCATGGCGCTCTGGGAGGTGTCCGAACCGTCCGGAGCGAATGGAGAGAACTGATGAGCCTGCGCAGAATCGGAGTGCCCCTGGCCGTCGTCACCCTCTTGGCGAGTGCCTTCACCACCCTGGCCGCCGACCCGGCGTCCGCCGTCACGAAGCCGCGACCGGCCGTGGCCGCCTCCTCCCCCGTACCCGCCGTCTACTGCGGCTACCACGGCGCGGTGACCCCGCCCACCGTGCGGCGTGGCAGTACGGGCAACGCGGTCAGAGAGGCGCAGTGTCTGTTGCAGTACTGGGGCTTCGACGTGGGGCCGTCCGGGGTCGACGGACAGTTCGGGGCGCGTACCGAAGCCGCCGTGCGGGACATCCAGGCCGCGTGCGGCATCGGTGTCGACGGGATCGTCGGGCCCATCACCTGGAGCGTGCTGCGCAACGGCTGTTGATCGACCGATCCCAACGGGCCCGACCCAGCCGCTCGGGCCCGTTTCCGTGTCTGCTCCCCACCGAGCCCCGAACCGACCCAGGCCGGGGCTCGGGCCGGAGGGTCAGCGGCAGAGGTCGTCGATGGTCTTCTGGAAGTCCGGGAACTCCTCCGCAGCCGCAGCCATCACCTCGTGGGCGGATCGGCGCGGCCCGCGGGCATGGCGCTCGGCTATCGCGGTCAGCGCCTCCTGTGGGTGCGGATCGCGGTCCGGGTACTCGACCACTTCGAAGGGGCCGAAGCCGTCGGCCAGGAGCCAGAGGTAGTCGCTGAGGTTGCGGGCGACCACACCCGTCTCCCCCTCCGAACCGAGGAACACCACCGGCTGCTCGATCAACGGTGCATCCGGCCGGACCAGCCAGAGGGCCACCTGGCCGCCGGTGCCGTCCTTGCCGAACACCCGGAAGGCGTCGCCGTCCAGCTCGTGGTTGCCGGTCCAGGAGCGCAGCCAGTCGGTGGTCTCCTCGGCGGAGACGAAGTCGTCGAAGGGGTACAGGTCGACGCCGTGGCCGTCGTCGTAGTCGAAGTCGAACTCGGCGACGGCTGCGAGGGCCGCAGGAAAGTCACGATCATCAATGAGAGACACAGCCGCAGGCTAGCGCTTGGACCGACGGCGCACGGCGTCGGGCCGATACCGGCGGGCGGAGGCGGAAACCGTGTGGTCAGCGCGGTCTCGTGGCCTCCCTCGCAGCGTCCTGCGGCCGGTCCCCAGTCCGGCGGACCGGACGGCCGGCCCGTGACCCCGGAGGGGGAAACACCGATGCCCGGGCGGGTACCGACCCGCCCGGGCATCCTGCGTCGACCGCGCACGGTACGGGGTGCATTGGCGCCGCACCCCGCACCGGACACGTCCTGGGGTCGTGATCCCTACAGGAAGGAGTTGATCTCGATCGTCTCGGTGCGGCCGGGGCCCACGCCGATCGCCGAGATCGGCGCCCCGGACATCTCCTCCAGCGCCTTCACATAGCCCTGCGCGTTCTTCGGCAGGTCAGCGAAGGTCTTGGCCTTGGTGATGTCCTCGGACCAGCCCGGCAGCATCTCGTAGATCGGCTTCGCGTGGTGGAAGTCGGTCTGCGAGTACGGCAGCTCCTCGACCCGCTTGCCGTCGATCTCGTACGCGACGCAGACCGGGATCTGCTCCCAGCCGGTGAGCACGTCGAGCTTGGTGAGGAAGAAGTCCGTCAGCCCGTTGACCCGGGTCGCGTACCGCGCGATGACCGCGTCGAACCAGCCGCAGCGGCGGTCACGGCCGGTGGTGACGCCCCGCTCGCCGCCGATGCGGCGCAGCGCCTCGCCGTCCTCGTCGAACAGCTCGGTCGGGAACGGTCCTGCGCCGACGCGGGTCGTGTACGCCTTGAGGATGCCGATGACGCGGCTGATCTTCGTCGGTCCCACGCCCGCGCCTGTGCAGGCGCCGCCCGCGGTCGGGTTCGACGAGGTCACGAACGGATAGGTGCCGTGGTCGACGTCGAGCAGTGTGCCCTGGCCGCCCTCGAAGAGGACCACCTTGCCGTTGTCGATCGCGTCGTTGAGGATCAGCGTGGTGTCGGCGACGTACGGCCGCAGCTGCTCCGCGTACTGGAGCATCTCCTCGACGATGCGCCCCGACTCGATGGCGCGTCGGTTGAAGACCTTGGCGAGCAGTTGGTTCTTGGACTCCAGCGCGGCGTCCACCTTCTGCACCAGGATCGACTCGTCGTAGAGGTCCTGGACGCGGATGCCCACACGGTTGATCTTGTCGGCGTAGGTGGGGCCGATGCCCCGGCCCGTGGTGCCGATCTTCCGCGTACCGAGGAACCGTTCCGTCACCTTGTCGAGGGTGACGTTGTACGGAGTGATGAGGTGAGCGTTGCCGCTGATCAACAACTTGGACGTGTCCACGCCGCGGTCGTTGAGCCCGCTCAGCTCGGAGAGCAGGACGGCCGGGTCGACCACGACACCGTTGCCGATGACCGGGGTGCACCCCGGTGAGAGGATGCCGGAAGGGAGGAGATGCAGCGCGTACTTCTGGTCGCCGACGACGACCGTATGGCCGGCGTTGTTGCCACCCTGGTAGCGCACCACATAGTCCACTGATCCACCGAGCAGGTCGGTGGCCTTTCCCTTGCCCTCATCACCCCACTGAGCACCGAGCAGCACAAGTGCGGGCACAGGCGTACACCCCTTCCGGGCGGGGCATGTCCAGGGTCAGGGGGCGTGAGCCGTGCCTGAGTCCGCGGACCGGTTGCCCCGGAATAGACGAAGCCCCTGGCGCAATAGCGCAAGGGGCTCTTGCACAAAGATGCTACCCGAGGAAGGACCGAGGTGTCGGCTCACGACCAGCTGCTGGTGGTCATCGACCCGGTCGCCCGCCGAAGTGACGGCGAGTCCGTGCGGATCGCGAAGGATGTTCTACTCGGAGGCTCGGAGGCGAAAATCTGCCTTCCGGAGGGGCCCGAGGACTTTGCGCGGGCCCTCGCCCGCAGGGGGTCGAGGAGACCCGTCGTGGTCGGTGACGACCGTGCCCTGTTGCGTGCGGTGGCCCTGTTGTACCGGGATCGATGGCTGGGAAACGGTGCTCTGTCGCTGGTGCCGGTGGGGCCGGGGCCCGCGGTGGCGCTGGCGCACGCCCTCGGTGTGCCCAGTGGAGCGGTCGCCGCGGCGCGCACGGTGCTGGACGGCTCCGTACGGCGACTGGATCTGCTGGTGGACGAGAGCGACGGGGTCGTAGTGGGGGATCTCACCATCCCCGTGGCCGGATCGAAACATCCCGCCGGCGCCGGCTCGCTGTGGCAGAGCTGCCGTTCGTTGGTACGTGGGCTGGTCAGACCGGTGCCCATGCCGTCAGCAGTGCGCCCGCACCGGTTGCGGGTGGAGGTGGACGGAGTGGTGCTGGCCGATTTGGACCGCGAGCTGGAGTCGGTGACCGTACGGGCGGTGGGCGGGCGGGCCGAGGTGGTGGTGCAACCGGTGCCGCCGGTGCGCCCCGGGCCTGCGGCGGAGCCGCTGACCGCGAAGGCGCTGACGGTCACGGTGTCGGGCCCGGACTTCCGCTACCGGGCGGACATCATGGTCACGGGCCCGGTGCGCACCAGGACGTGGACGCTCCAGGCGGGGGCCTGGGGTCTGACGCTGCCGTCGAGCGCGGGGGGCTGACTTACCCGGGCCCTTCCCGGCCCCTTTCCCAGACCCCTACCCGGGCCCTTCCCGGACCGGATGTCCTCGGCTGCGGTCGAACGCACCGCGGGACGGACACGACCTAGAGCTCTACCGGGAGCTCGTACACACCGCGAATGACGTATCCGGGCTTCCATCGGGGCTCGGCCGCCAGCTTCAGCGTCGGAGCCTGCCGCAGCAGTTCCCCGAAGGAGGCCGCCAGCTCGATCCTGGCCAGCGGGGCGCCGAGGCAGTAGTGGATGCCCGCGCCGAAGGTGATGTGTGCGTTGTCGGTACGGGCGAGGTCGAGCCGGTCCGGGTCGGGGAACTGCCGCGGGTCCCGGTTGGCGGAGCCGAACAGCAGCGCCAGCTCGGAGCCGCGCGGCAGGACGGTGCCGTCGATCTCGATGTCGTCCAGCACCCAGCGCTCGAACATCTGGAGCGGGGTGTCGTACCGCATCAGCTCCTCGATGGCGGTGGGCAACAGGGAGTGGTCGGCCCGGAGCAGCGCCAACTGCTCGGGGTGCCGCAGCAGGGTCCACCAACCGTTCGCTGTGGTGTTGACGGTGGCCTCGTGCCCGGCGTTGAGCAGCAACACACAGGTGGAGATCATTTCCTGTTCGCTGAGCCGGTCGCCCTCCTCGTGGGCGGCGATCAGCGCGGAGATCAGATCGTCGCCGGGCTCCTTGCGGCGCTCGGCGATCAGTTCCCGCAGATAGGCCGAGAACTCCACGGACGCCCGTACCGCACGCTCGGCGGTCTCGGCCGACGGGTTGAGTTCGAACATCCCGCAGATGTCGGCCGACCAGGGCCGCAGCAGCCCCCGATCGACGTCCGGGACGCCCAGCATCTCGGCGATCACCGCCACCGGCAACGGTTCGGCGACGCGCGCCAGCAGGTCGCCGCCACCGTCCCGGACGAAGTCCGCGACCAGTTCGGCGGCCAGCCGCTGCACGGTGGGCTCCAGCCGGGCCACGGTCCGCGGGGTGAACGCCTTGGTGATCAACCGGCGGATGCGCGTGTGGTCCGGGGCCTCCAGATCGAGGATGCCGTTGTCGTTGAGGGTGTGGAACGGCTCGTGCTCGGCCGGCGGAGCGGTGCGGCCGAACTCCTCGTGGGTGAAGCGGTGCAGATACGTCCGCCCGAGCCGGCGGTCGCGCAGCAGGGCCGAGACGTCCTCGTAGTGCGGGACGAGCCACTGCCGCGTGGGTTCGAACCAGTGCACGCGCCCCTGCGCCCGCAGTTCCTCGTACGCGGGGTACGGATCGGCGACGAAAGCGGGTGACCAAGGTTCGAAAAGTGCGCTCATAGCGGGACGTTAACCGCCTTGACCCGATGGTGGCCAGTGCACACGAAGAGGCTCAACCCGTTTGTGACCAGCGCTTTTCCAGCGACACCCGCAGCGCCACACCCAGCAACGCGCCCGGCGCGGGTCTCCTAGCCGGGTGTGACCAGCCGTGCCTCGTAGGCGAACACGGCGGCCTGGGTGCGGTCCCGCAGCCCGAGCTTCACCAGGATGCGGCTCACGTGCGTCTTGATAGTCGACTCGGCGACCACCAGGTGCGAGGCGATCTCGGCGTTCGACAACCCCTGGGCTATCAGCACCAGCACCTCGGTCTCCCGCTCGGTGAGATCTCCGACCTGGGAGAGCGCGGGCGCCTTGGCCGTGGCGCCGAGTTTGGAGAACTCCGTGATCAGCCGTCGGGTCACGGTCGGCGCGAGGAGCGCCTCCCCCGCAGCGACCACCCGCACCCCGTCCGCGAGCTGTCGGGCCGACGCGTCCTTGAGGAGGAAGCCCGAGGCCCCGGCGCGCAGGGCCTGGTAGACGTACTCGTCGAGGTCGAAGGTGGTGAGGACCAGCACCTTCGAACGGTCGCCTGCGGCCACGATCTCGCGGGTGGCCTCGATGCCGTTGAGCTCGGGCATCCGGATGTCCATCAGCACCACGTCCGGAGCCAGCTCGGCGACCTTCGCCACCGCCTCGCGGCCGTTGACGGCCTCCCCGACGACCTCGATGTCCGGCATCGCGTTGAGCAGGACCGAGAAGCCCTCGCGCACCATGATCTGGTCGTCGACGATCAGTACGCGGATGGGCTGCGCGGTCATACCGACTCCTCGGTGGTGGCGGCGGGCACGGGGATGAAGGCGGTCACCTCGTACCCTCCGTCGTCGGTGGGCTCGGCGGTCATCTCGCCCTGGAGCATGGTCACACGCTCCCGCATTCCGGTGATGCCGTGGCCCGCGCCGGGTGACGGCTTCACCAGTCCCCGGGGCGCGGTGTTCACGATCCGCAGCCCGATGCCTCCGAGTACGTAGGAGACCTCAACCTTCGCTGTCGAGCCGGGCGCGTGCCGCAGTGTGTTGCTCAGGGCCTCCTGGACGATGCGGAACGCCGAGAGTTCGATGCCCGGGGGCAGTGTGCGCACGGCTCCCGTGATGGTCTTCTCCGTCGACAGACCCGCTTCGCTCACATTGCCCAGCAGCTGGTCGAGATCGGCGAGCACCGGTTGGGGGGCGTCCGGGGCCTCGTAGTCCTCGGCCCTGACCACACCGAGGATGCGGCGCAGCTCGGTCAGCGCGGCGACCGCGTTCTCGCGGATGGTGGCGAACGCCTGCTCCAGCTCCGGCGGCGGGTTCTCGACCCGGTAGGGGGCGGCTTCCGCCTGGATGGCGACCACCGACATGTGGTGGGCGACGACGTCGTGGAGTTCGCGGGCGATGGTGGTGCGCTCCTCCAGCAGGGTGCGCCGATCGCGTTCGACGGCGGTGACCGTCTGCTGGGCGGCGACCTCCTCCTTGGCGCCCTTGCGGATGAGGTGGGTGGACGCCAACAGCATCAGCACTCCGGACACGAAGAGGAGCTGGGAGGTGTTGGTCGGATACCAACGGTCGAGGAGCGTCTCCATGGAGTACCCGACGAACGCGGTGATCAGCCACATCCACACGGCGGAGCGGGGGCGGGTGCGCAGGGTGACCACGGTCAGCACGCAGAGATGGGCGAAGAAGACGGTCGGGGACCAGGGCCACATCCCCCCGTAGGTGCCCAGCACGTTGACCAGGAGAACGGCCGCGATGGAGAGCCAGAAGCCGCCGACGGGCCGTACCAGGGTCATCGCCAGGGCGAGGATGGGCAGCGTCACGCTCAGCAGCGAGGCGAAGCCGGTGACCTGGGAGGTCTGCCAGACGGTCAGGGTGATGAGGCAGAACAGTCCCACGGCTGCATGGGGAGCCCATACGGCGGCCCCCTGTATGCGCGCCGGCAGCCGGCGGATCAGCGACCCGTCGGGGTTCAGCGGCGGCAGGGGTCGATAGGCGAAGGCGTTGACGACGAGGTCCTGGCGCAGGCCGCTGAGTGCCCCCGCTGCCAGGCGGAATTCGGGGGAGCGGGTCTTCTCGGTCACGTACTCAACGGTAGGTGGCGGTGGGGGCGCGGTCGTCACCATCACTGCGGATCCCCCCGCGTCCGTCCTGAGGACTACCCGGGGTTCCGCCGGTACGCCGGACGTCCCCCGGAGGTCCTTCCCGTACGCGGGCGGCCTCCGGGGGACGGGTGGTTCAGGCGCGGAAGGCGTCCGTGTGCTCGGCCGCCCACTCGGTGAAGGTGCGCGCAGGACGCCCGGTGACCTTCTCCACGGTGTCCAGGACGGTGCGGCCCACGGCGGGGGTGTCGCCGTACACCTCCAGCAGGAAGTCGATCACCTCGTCTGGCTGCCCGGCTGCCCGCCATTCGGCCACGGCTTCCTCCTTCGTCAGCTCGACGAGGCGGATCTCGCGCTTGCGGGCCGCGGCCAGGACGTCCGTCTTGTCCTTGACGGTGAGCACCTCCGGGCCGGTGACGATGTACTGCTGCCCGCCGTGGCCGTCCTCGGTGAGGGCGACGGCGGCGACGGCCCCGATGTCGGACTCGTGGACCATGGCGCTCAGCCGCTCCACGAACGGCTCGCGCACCTCGTCGGACGCCTTGACGGACTCCGCCCAGGAGAGCGCGTTCGACATGAACTCCACCGGCATCACCACGGTCCAGGTGAAGTCGCTCTCGCGTACGGCGGTCTCCAACGGGGTGGGCCCGCCGCCGTTGAGGACGGTGATGCGGCGCACCCCGGCGGCCCGGGCCAGTTCCAGGATCTGCGGACCGGTCTCCAGGTCCGCGAAGTAGGGGCCGCCGAAGGTGATCAGGTGCAGGCCCGTCGCCCCCGCCAGGGCGGGGGCGAGCGACGCCGGGTCGGTGAGGTCTCCACGGACGACGTCGACTCCGGCGGGGAAGGTGGCGGTCGCGGGGTCACGCGTCAGGGCGCGGACGGAGTGTCCGCGGTCCAGCAACTGCTGCACGATCTGCGAGCCGACGGTTCCGGTTGCTCCGGTCACTAGGTAGGTCATGGGGAGAAGGTAGGTGGGCTTGCGGTCACCTACCGTCCTCAATTCCACAGCCCATCGAATGCAACCGCCCGCACTGCGACGCCGGCCCGGCCGCATGGCTCAAAAGGCGAGTTGGGCGATCTCCTCGGCGACCACCGCACAGGCGTCCGCGGCCGGGTCGATCACCGGGAAGTGTCCGACCTCCTCCAGCAACGTCAGCCCCACCGTTTCTCCCGCCTCGGCCGCCGCCGCCACGAAGGACTCGGCGAGGTGGTGGGGGACGGTGAGGTCGTCCCGCCCCTGCACCACGGCGGTGGCGATCCCCGTGGGAAGCAGCACGGCGGGGTCGCTGTGCGCCACGCGGGAAGCGAACTCGGCTTCTGGGCCGAGGAGTTCGGCGACCGCGCCCTCGCACACATCGAGTTCCACGGCCCGGGCGAAGTCGACGATCGGCGCCAGTGCCACCACCCCGCGCAGCGGCGGCGGTGCGGGCAGCCGCCAGGCGGAGCCGACCGGCAGTACGTGCCGGGCGGCGGCCCAGAGCGCCAGATGGCCTCCCGCGGAGTGCCCCGTGAGCACCGTGCGCCGGACGTCGGCCTGCGGCAGCGCGGTACCGGCGAGTTCGGGCAGGGCGTCGAGGACCGCGGCGATGTCGTCGAAGGTCTCCGGCCACCGGCCCGCGACCGGGCCCTGCCCGCCCTGCTGCGGCAGGCTCCGACCCCGCCGGTACTCCACATTGGCGACCGCGAACCCACGACGGGCCAGAAAGTCGGCGAACGGGGTCAGGTACGCCCGGTCGTACCGGGCCCGCCATGCCCCGCCGTGCAGCAGAACGACCAGCGGCACGCTGTCCTGTCCGCTCCTCGGCGCATAGAAGTCGACGATCTGATCGGGGTGTTCGCCGTACGCGAGGGACACGTCCGGGGCCACCGCGGGATGCGAGAAGGCCGACTCGGTCTCGGCGGTGTCACGGGCGACGGGGTCCGGCATGTGCTTCCAACCTTCCGAAGCTGTCTCGGAATTGACCGCGGACCCGACGGGTCACCGCGGAAATGTGCTGACCAGCGGGGACGCTATCAGTCCCCGCTGGTCAGGTTGGCCAGGCGGATCAAGCAGGGAGCTCCCCTGCGACCTCGGCCAGCACCCGGGCGAGTTCGGCAGCCGCCCGTTCGACGTCCGCGAACCCCGTGTACAGCGGTGTGAAACCGAACCGCAACACGTCCGGCCTCCGCAGGTCCCCGACGACCCCGCGGGCGATGAGCCGTTCCATCACCACCGGAGCGTTCGCACAACGCAACGCCAACTGGCTGCCGCGTTCACCGTGCGCGAGAGGTGTCAACAACGACACCGGGGACCCCGGTCCGCTCACACCGCCCGTCACATAGGAGTCAGCGCACTCCAGGAAGAAGTCCGTCAGGGCCAGGCTCTTCGCCCGTACGGAGTCGATCGAGACCCCGTCCCAGACGTCCAGCGCCGCTTCCAGGGCCAGCAGGGAGAGGATCGCGGGCGTACCGACCCGACCCCGGGCCACCCCCTCTGCCGGAGTGTGATCGGGTGCCATGGCAAACGGGTCGGCATGGGAGTTCCACCCGGGCAGCGGACTGTCGAAGGCGTGCTGATGGCGCTCGGCCACATACAGGTACGCGGGTGAACCCGGGCCGCCGTTGAGGTACTTGTAGGTGCAGCCCACCGCCAGGTCCACCCGGTGGGCGTCGAGACCCACCGGCAGGGCACCAGCGCTGTGGCAGAGGTCCCAGACGGCGAGCGCCCCCGCGTCCTGGATCTGCGCGGTCAGCGACGGCAGGTCGTGCAGTCGGCCGGTGCGGAAGTCGACGTGGTTGAGCAGCACCACCGCCGTCGCCGGGCCCAGTACGGACGCCAGTTCACCGGGCTCCACGGGGACGATGCCGCACCCGGTCAGACGGGCCGCGGAGGCGGCGATGTAACCGTCGGTGGGAAAGGTGGTGGAGTCGACGACGATCTCGGTGCGCCCCGGGTTGAGCCGGGCGCCCGCCACCACCGCCTTGAACACATTGACACTGGTGGAGTCGCCCACGACCACGCGGCCGGGGGCCGCGCCCACCAGCGGGGCGATCCGATCGCCCACCCGCTGCGGCGCGCTCCACCAACCGCTCTCGTCCCAGGAGCGGATGCGCAGTTCGCCCCACTGGCGTTGGATCACATCGGCGATGCGCGCGGGAACGTGCGCGGGCAGCGCGCCCAGTGAGTTCCCGTCCAGATAGACGTCCTCGTCGAGGTCGCCGAGTTGGAAAAGGGCCCGGCGCGAACGCAGTTCATCGGCGTCGTCCAGCGCTGCGGCCTGCTGCCCCAACACCGCGGCCTTCTGCTTCAACGCTGCGGCCTGCTTCTCAAGGTCCTCGGACACGGGCTCTTCCAGGCCCTCGGACACGGGCTCTTCCAGGTCCTCGGACACGGACTGCTGTAGGGCCTCAGACATGGCTGCGCGCCGTCCACAACTCGGGGAAGACGTTCTTGCGGGCTCGCTTCTCCAACCAGGCGACCCCGGCCGAGCCGCCGGTGCCCGTCTTCGAACCCATCGCCCGGCGCGTGGCCACCAGGTGGTCGTTGCGCCAGCGCCACACCAGTTCGCCCACATCGGTCAGCGCCTCGCCCAGACGCACCACCTCGGCATGGCCGTCCGGGTCGGCGTAGATGCGCGCCCACACGGCCTCCACGTCCTGCGACGGCTCGTGCTTGAGTGCGAGGTCGCGCTCCAGGATGGCGCTCGGCACGGCGTGGCCGCGGCGGGCGAGCAGCCGCAGGACCTCGTCGTACAGACTCGGCTGGTGGAGGGCCTTCTCCAACTCGGCGTGGACGCGCGGAGCACCCCGGTGGGGCACCAGCATCGACGCGGACTTGTCGCCGAGCAGGAACTCCATCCGCCGGTACATGGCCGACTGGAACCCCGAGCCCTCGCCGAGGGCGTCCCGGTAGGAGTTGAACTGGGCGGGGGTCAATTGGCCCAGCGGCCTCCAGGACGCGTTCAACGCCTCCAGTTCGCGCACGGACCGCTTGAGTGCATCTATCGCGTCCGGCACCCGGTCCTCGCTCAGGGCACGGGACGCGGTCTCCCACTCGTGCACGATGACGGTGAACCACAACTCCATCACCTGTGTGGTGACCAGGAAGACCATCTCTCCGGGATCGTCGGAGAGGGTGCGCTGGAGATGGGTGAGGACATCCGCCTGGACGTAGTCCTCGTACGGAGTGGTGCCCGCGAAATCCAGATGCGGGGCAGCGTCATGTGACATCGCTGTCTCCTAGACGTCCGGGTAGCGGTCCGCCCCTTCCTGTTGGTGTGGGAGCCCCGGTCCCCAAGCGCATCATAAGCCGCAGCCCGCACCCCGTGATCGTTCCGAGGGCGCGGGCCGTGTCACATCCCGCGGCATGTGCGGGGCCGGGGTTCAGCCCAGGGTGTCGGCAGCGGTCTGCGAGGAGTCGCGCAGGAAGGTGGAGCAGCGCTCGTACTCCGCCTGCTCCCCGATCGCTCCTGCGGCCCTGGCCAGGGCGTGCAGGGCCCGCAGGAAACCGCGGTTCGGCTCGTGCTCCCACGGCACCGGGCCGTGTCCCTTCCAACCGCTGCGGCGCAGTGAATCCAGTCCGCGGTGGTAGCCCGTGCGGGCGTAGGCGTAGGACTCGACGACGCTGCCGCGCTCGAATGCGTCGTCGGCGAGTCGCGCCCACGCCAGGGACGAGGTCGGGTACTTCGCGGCCACCTCGGCCGGGGATGCGCCGGAGGCGAGCAGCTCGCGCGGCTCGGGGTCGTCGGGGAGGTGGGTCGGGGGCGGGCCCCCGAGGAGGTTTTCATGGATGCCCATGCCTCCAGTGTCCCAGGCGGCGCCGGCTTCCACGGCGGCCCCCGCCCCCATCACCGGATCGGGGCGACGACGGCCGCCCGGCGCACCGGGCGGGCCGCACCGCACTGCTCAGCCGCCCGGGGCACTCTCCGCGGCCCGGGGCTCCAGCGGGGGTGCGCCGACCCCGCAGTTCACCCGGCATTCCGGGCGCGCCTCGGTGCCGTCCGGGGCCGGCGCCGGCCGTCTGACCGTGGCGAAGGCGATGATCGCCCCGAGCACCAGCACCCCAGCGCACATCGGCATCGCCCTGCGGAACGTCGCCCCGAACTCGTCGGCCGAGCGGTACGCCTCCGGGCCCATGCCCGCGAGCAGGGGCAGCGCCGCCACGGCCAGCAGACCGGCGGCCCGGGCCGCGGCATTGTTGACCCCGCTGGCGATCCCCGCACGGGCCGTCCCCACCGACGACAGGACGGTCGCGGTCAGCGGGGCGACCAGGGTCACCATGCCCAGGCCCATCACCACCAGCGCGGGCAGTACGTCGGCGAGGTACGAGGCGCCCTGCCCGACCCGCAGCATGAGCAGCATTCCCGCGGCGCACAGCAGCGGGCCCACCGTCAGCGGGATCCGTGGCCCGATGCGTTCCGCGAGCTCGCCGGACTTCGCCGAGAACAACAGCATCAGGACCGTCGTCGGCAGCAGGGCGAGTCCGGCGCCGAGCGCCGAGTAGCCGACCACGACCTGCAACTGGAGCGCCACCAGGAAGAAGAAGCCGCCGAACCCGGCGTACACGCAGAGCGTCACGACGTTGACCGCGGTGAACAGCCGCGATCTGAAGATCGACAGGGGCAGCATGGGATCGGGGCGCCTTCGCTCCACCCCGACGAACACCACCGCGACGACCACGCCCGCCAGGGCCGCCACCCACTGCGGTGCGATCAGCCCGTACGTCACCAGGCCCAGCGCCAGGGCGCCCAGCGCCGCACCCAGCACGTCGAAGTGGGTGTCGTGGGCGGCGGGGTCGCGGGACTCGGGCACGTGCCTCAGGGCGACGGGCACACAGATCGCCGCCAGGGGCACATTGATCAGGAACACCCACCGCCATCCGGGGCCGTCGACCAGCCAGCCGCCGACGAACGGGCCGATCGCCGCCCCGACACCGCCGAGCCCCGACCACAATCCCACCGCCCGCGAACGGTCATCCGGGTGAAAGCTGGCCTGGATCAGGGCGAGGGAGCCGGGGGTGAGCAGTGCCCCGCCGATGCCCTGGAGCGCGCGTGAGAGGACCAGCATCTCGCCGCTCCTGGCGAGCCCGCAGAGCAGTGACCCCAGGGCGAACCAGACCACTCCGACGACGAACACCTTCCGGCGCCCGTACCGGTCGCCGAGTGCGCCGCCGAGGAGGATCAGGCCGGCGAGCGCGAGCATGTAGGCGTTGATGGTCCATTGGAGGACCGCCATGTCCGCGTTGAGGTCCTCACCGATGCGCGGGAGCGCCACATTGACCACGGTCGAGTCCAGCAGGGCCATGCTGGAGCCGAGGACGGTCGTGAGGATCACCCAACGGCCCTTGGGGGTGGACAGCCTGATGTCTCCCGGACGGTCATCCATACGCGGATCATCGCAGCGGGGGACGCGGGCGACTACCGGGGAGCCGGGGCCGTCGCTGCGTCCACACGGCCCGGAACACGACAAACCCGGTGCCCCCCGCGGGGATGCACCGGGTCGGGTGTCCTTCGCCGCCCGAGGGCGGCGTCCGGACGTCAAAGACGCCACGGACGTCAGGAAGCACTCACTTCAGTCGGGTACCGGTGGAGCGCAGCGCGGCGCACGCCTCGGAGACGCGGGTGGCCATGCCGGCCTCCGCGAGCTTGCCCCAGGTCCGCGGGTCGTAGGTCTTCTTGTTGCCGACCTCGCCGTCGACCTTCAGGACGCCGTCGTAGTTGGTGAACATGTGCGCGGCGACCGGACGCGTGAACGCGTACTGGGTGTCGGTGTCGAGGTTCATCTTGACGACGCCGTTCTCCAGGGCCGTGGCGATCTCCTCGGCGGTGGAGCCCGAGCCGCCGTGGAAGACGAAGTCGAACGGCTGGCTGCCCTGGGCCTTGCCGTACTTCTCGCTGACGCCCGCCTGGAGGTCCTTCAGCAGCTCGGGACGGAGGACGACGTTGCCCGGCTTGTAGACGCCGTGGACGTTGCCGAAGGAGGCGGCGAGCAGGTAGCGGCCCTTCTCGCCCAGTCCGAGCGCCTCGGCGGTGCGCAGCGCGTCGTCGACGGTGGTGTAGAGCTCGTCGTTGATCTCGTGCGTGACGCCGTCCTCTTCACCACCGGTGGGGGTGATCTCCACCTCCAGGATGATCCGGGCGGCGGCGGCCTGCGCCAGCAGCTCCTGGCCGATGGCGAGGTTGTCGGCGAGGGTCTCGGCGGAACCGTCCCACATGTGGGACTGGAACAGCGGGTTCTCACCCTTGGCGACGCGCTCGGCGGAGACGGCCAGCAGCGGACGGACGAAGCCGTCGAGCTTGTCCTTGGGGCAGTGGTCGGTGTGGAGCGCGACCGTCACGTCGTACTTGGCGGCGACGATGTGCGCGAACTCGGCGAGCGCGACCGCTCCGGTGACCATGTCCTTGCTGTGCTGGCCGCCGAGGAACTCGGCACCGCCGGTGGAGATCTGGATGATGCCGTCGCTCTCGGCCTCCGCGAAGCCGCGCAGTGCGGCGTGGAGCGTCTGGGAGGAGGTCACGTTGATGGCCGGGTAGGCGAACTTGCCTGCCTTCGCCCGGTCGAGCATCTCGTTGTAGACCTCGGGGGTTGCGATGGGCATCTGTCCGCTCCTTGTATGTGCGGGTTGGCGATATGGGCCCTGACCTTGGGGCGACGTCATCGTCAGCCCCTATCTTTCCAGACTCCCCAAGGGACTCCCGCACACCGGGTGCCCGCCCCTTCGCGACGATCTTTCGGTTTCCACCGAAAGGGCAAGATCTACTTCATTGCCGCAGGTCAGACAGGGGCATCGGGTGATGTGCCGAGGTGGCCGGATCCCGACCATCGACCGGAAGACGGCCCGTGCGGAGGGCCCGGGCGCGCCCGGGCCTCGGAAGAGCACACGACTGAAATACAGTCACATGAG
>NZ_JBEXVD010000042.1:0-46499 GCF_040638655.1 Streptomyces sp. NPDC005963
ACGGCTGCCGGCCATTCCCCCTACCCGGGGCCGGCGCCGGCGAACCCATTTCCAGCCGGGGGGGGCCAGGACCACATACCCAGGGGTATGTGGTCCTGCCCTCCCCGTAACCATCAACGGTATTCAGCCTCCACTGACAGTGCGGTTCTCAGGGAAATTCCCTCACTGAGCGTCATCCATGCTGATCATCGCGGGAGATGAACTTCCGCACGGATATAGATTCAGGCCATTCATCGGATGAGCCGACAACCAGATGTAGGCCAATGCCCTGTTCCCAGGCAGGAGCGGGACGCGGGGGCCACTCCGAGCTCCGCTGACAATCCCCCGCCCCAACAAAGGGAATTGATGGTTTCCAGGAGACGTCAGAACCTCGGTGCCGCAACGCTCACCACGGCGGTTGCGGTAGCGCTCGTCGCCGGACTGACCGCCCCGGCGTCGTCCGCCTCTCCCGCCCTCCCGGGAGGCACGGCCACTGCCGCATCGGCCGCCGAGCTGACCCAGAAGTTCACCCGGGGCAAGACCACCGGACTCCGTTGGGTGACCCTGATCACGGGCGACCGCGTCGGGGTGGACGGCGAGGGCAAGGCCGTCACCGTCGACCGCGCCAAGGGTCGGGAGAACGTACCCGTCCAGACCTTCATCGAGAGCGGCGACACCTTCGTGGTGCCCTACGACGCCCGGGCGCTGCTCGCGGACGGACGCCTCGACCAGCGGCTGTTCAACATCACCGAACTGAGCAAGGCGGAGAGCCGCAAGGCGTACCGCTCCGGGCTGAAGGTGATCGTCGCCTACGGCGGCGCCTCCGCCACCACGGCCAGGCAGGGCGTGCGCTCCGCGGAAGCCGTCCGGGTCAGCCGGAGCCTGCCGAGCGTGAACGCGGACGCCGTGACCGTCTCCGAGCGGGAGGCCGGCGCCCTGTGGGAGGCGCTGACCCGCACCACGGGCGGTGGGAACGCGCGCACCACCACCGTCTCCGGCATCGAGCGCATCTGGCTGGACGGTGTCCGCACCGCCCGGCTCGACCGGAGCGTGGCCCAGATCGGCGCGCCGAAGGCGTGGAAGGCCGGGTACGACGGCACCGGCGTCAAGATCGCCGTGCTGGACAGCGGGGTGGACGCCACTCATCCGGATCTGAAGACCCAGGTCATCGGGGAGAAGAACTTCAGCGACGCCAAGGACGCGAAGGACCGTGACGGCCACGGCACGCACGTCGCTTCGACGGCCGCGGGTACGGGCGCGAAGTCGGGCGGCACCCACAAGGGAGTCGCCCCGGGCGCCAAGGTCCTCAACGGCAAGGTGCTGAACGACAGCGGCATGGGTACGGACTCCGGAATCATCGCCGGGATGGACTGGGCCGTGGCACAGGGCGCCGATGTGATCAACATGAGCCTCGGCGGCGGGGACACTCCGGGGATCGACCCGCTGGAAGCCCACGTCAACAAGTTGACCGCGGAGAAGGGCGTCCTCTTCGCCATCGCAGCCGGCAACTCGGGTCCGGGTGAGGGGACGATCAGCTCTCCCGGCAGCGCCGACGCTGCACTCACCGTCGGGGCGGTCGACGACAACGACGCGCTGGCGTTCTTCTCCGGGGTGGGCCCGCGGACCGGTGGCGGCACGATCAAGCCGGACGTCACAGCCCCGGGTGTGAACACCACCGCCGCGGCGGCCGCGGGCACCGCTCCGGAGAGCCCCGCGGGATACACCTCCCTCTCCGGCACTTCCATGGCCACTCCGCATGTTGCGGGCGCCGCGGCCCTGCTGAAGCAGCAGCACCCGTCCTGGAAGGCGAAGCAGCTGAAGAGCGTGCTGACCGCTGCCACCAAGGACGTCGGCTACACCGCCTTCCAGCAGGGCACCGGACGCATCGCCCTGGAGCAGGCCATTCGGCAGAGCGTCGTCGCGGAACCCTCGTCGGTGAGCTTTGCGAAGCAGGCGTGGCCGCACCACGACGACAAGCCCGAGACCCGGAAGGTCACCTATCGCAACCTGGGTGATCAGACCGTCACCCTCCAACTGGCCGTCACCGGCCTCGACCCCCAGGGCAAGGCGACCCCCGCCGGCTTCTTCGCCCTGGGCGCCCAACAGGTGACCGTCCCCGCAGGTGGCTCCGCCTCCGTCGACCTCACCGTGAACACCCGTCTCGGCAGTAGCGACGGCATCTACACGGCCGCCGTCGTCGGAACCGGCGACGGGCAGACCGTGCGCAGCGTCGCCGCCGTGGAGCGCGAGGTGGAGTCCTACGACCTCACCGTCAAGTACCTCGGGCGGAACGGCAAGCCCACCGATGGATTCCTCACCGGTCTCGGCGGCCTGGATGACGCGGGCTTCGGCTGGCAGGACGTCACCAGCAAGTCGGGCACCGCGAAGCTCCGGGTCCCGAAGGGCGAGTACGCCTTGGACGCCACACTGGCGGCGGATCCCAAGAACAGCGCGAAGGGCTTCGACCATCTGCTCCAGCCGAAGCTGGTGTTGAACAAGAACACCACGCTGACGGTCGACGCCCGCAAGGCCAAGCCGGTCTCGATCACGGTGCCGGACAAGAAGGCCAAGCTCAGCGGTGCGCTGTTGGGCTACCTGGTGTCCAAGCCGGATCTGGGGATGGGAAGCGAGAACAGATACGCCACGCTGGCCAACGTACGCACCGCGCACCTCGGCCCGGCCATCACCGACGGGTCCTTCACCGAGGTGTGGGGCACCCATTGGAGGACGGGCTCGGCAACGGACTACAACACCATCGCCGGCGGTCCGGTGACGAAGTACTCCACCGGCTACACCAAGAAGTTCAAAGCCGCCGAATTCGCGAAGGTCACGGTGAACGCCGCCGCTTCGACGAAGAACAAGCAGGGCGGCATGTACGCGATAGGTCAGCTGGGCGACTTCGCACTGTTCGCCACCAGCCCGACGATGGCCTTCCCCGGCTCCCGCGATCTGCGCCTGGCCTCCGGCGGCAAGGCCAAGTGGTCGATGGGGAGTGCACAGTTCGGTCCCAACGACCCGGACGGCTTCCCCACCGAGGAGATCTGGTACGGCACCTCGGGCAAGAGGTACTCGGGCAACACGTCCTACGTCGAGACGCTCGGCGCCGGAGTCCACTCACCGCAGGTGGGCAAGGACTCGGGCGTCTTCAGGGAGGGCAACGACATCCTGGGTTCCACCCATGTCTTCGCCGATGCAGCGGGCAATGACGGGGGATCCGAGTTCAGCTCGGTGAAGACGACGCTCCACAAGGGTGGCACCAAGATCGGCGAGAGCGCCGACCCGCTGTTGGGTTGGGAGCCCTTCCAGGTCGGCCCCGAGGATGCGGAGTACACCCTCGCGTCTTCGGTGAAGCGGGACAAGAAGGTGGCGAAGTCCGCCAGCCGCATCGACGTCAGCTGGACGTTCCGCTCCAAGAAGCCGGCCCCGGGCAAGGTCGTCACACTGCCGGTCTCCTCGGTCCGCCTCGACCCGAAGTTGGCGCTGGACAACACCGCGCCGGCGGGCAGGCAGACGGTGATTCCGGTGACCGTCGAGGGCTCGGCAGCCGGAAAGGGGCTGAAGTCCCTGACGATCTCGACCTCCTACGACGGCGGGAAGACCTGGCAGAAGGCCACCGTCACCAAGGGCAAGATCACGGTCAAGAATCCGGCCAAGGGCACGTCGATCACCTTCAAGGCCCAGATCGTGGACACGAAGAACAACAAGAGCACCATCACCGTCTACGACGCCTACTTCGGCAAGTAGGCGGCAGTTCTCACACGGACGGCCCGTACCGAGCCTGCAAGGGCTGGTACGGGCCGTCCCGCATGTGCTGGGTGGCCGGCCTCTTCACACCACGAGACCAAGCGGAGCGGATCGGACCCGTCGAGCTTGGGAAACCGTGGAATCACGGAACCCGTCGGACCTCGGGAGCAGTCGAACCACCCGTGGCGAACTCCCACCGCCGGCCGTCGATGCAAGGTCTCTCCCCACGTGGAGACCCCCACCGTCAACCTGGCCATCCAGTCTCAGGAGGATGCGGTGGGAGCCACCGGCGCCGCGGAGAGCACCTCAGAGGGCGGCGCGCCCGGCTCGGAGCCGTCCGAAGGCCACGCGCTCGGCCAGGTGCTGCCCGGTCCTCCGCCCTGTGACGGGGTGACTTCCGGCTCCACCTGGGCGGGCGACTGCTCGGGGGGACCACCGCCCTCGCTGCTCAGGCCGACGAACAGCGTACCCATGACGAGTACGACACCCGCCGCCCCGGCCAGGAGGATCGTCATTCCCCGCGAGGACGCAAGAGGTCCGCGTGGTTTGCCCACGACAACCTGTTGCGGCGGGGCTTCCGGTTTGGCCGGCACCTTCGCCGCGACGTCACCCGCGGAAACCGTCGGTGTGACGACGGGGGTCGAGCCGGTGGAGTCGGTGGACCTTGGATCGCTCAGCTCTGCTGCCACGATGTCAGCGGGAGGCCCTAGCCGCTCCAGAACCGCCCGTACTGCTTCGACGTGCCGGGCGTCCGCCTCCTCCAGGCCGACGTCTATGTGCTCAACGATCTCCTGCTTCAGCTCTTCGCGCCGATCGGCGGGGAGGAACACGGCAGCATTGTCCAAGCGTTGCAGGTAGTCCTCTACGAGTTGATCTCGCTTCAAGGTCACTCGTGACCCTCCTCACTGTCCAAGAGGTTGTCAACGGCGGTTCGGAAGGGTCCCCACTCGGCCGCGAACTCGCTCAGCGCGCGGCGCCCCGTTGCGGTCAGCGTGTAGTAGCGGCGCGGAGGACCGGAGTCGGACTCCCTCCAGGACGAGTTGACCCATCCCTCCTTCCGAAGTCGTGAGAGCAGCGGGTAGATGGTGCCTTCGCTGGTCACGAGTCCATGCGCATCGCACAGCTCCCGCACCAGCTCGAAGGCGTACCGCTCGCCGTCACGGAGAAGCGCCAGAACACAGAACTGCAGGACGCCGCGGCGGAGTTGACTCACTCCGGAACGTGTCCCGCTCGGCAGTACCATGCGGAACAAGGTACCTTCCGGAGGCTGGTACCGCCACCGGCACCACCATGAACTGGGGAAGAACGGGTCAGAGTCCATGGCGAACGCCCGGCAGGGAGGTTTCGCCACGGTCACACCGGTGCGGCCGTCACACACGTGCCTCCCCGAGCGCTCGGCCAGGTCAGAGGGCATTCGGCCGTCGGGTTGAGCGCGATCGGCACGATGGGAGCACCAGCGCTCGGCAGCCGTCCCCGTCCCCCAGTGTCGAGCACGTGAGCCGTGGGCCGGTGACAAAGTGGCCCTGCTCTATCGGCGGATCGCTGCACCCCCGTGGCAGCATGCGGCCATGAGGGCAGCGTACATAGAGGAGTTCGGGCCGGCGGAGGCCATTCGGTTCGGTGAGCTCCCCCCGCCCGCGGGGGGTCCCACCGATGTGCTGGTCGACGTCATCGCCACGACGGTCAATCCGGTGGACACGTTCGTCCGCTCGGGTGCCTGGCGCACCCCGTTGACCTTCCCGTTCGTCATAGGCCGCGACCTCGTCGGCACGGTCTCCGCAACCGGTGCCCGCGCGGCCGGGTTCGCGGTCGGCGACCTCGTGTGGTGCAACAGCCTCGGTCACGACGGGCGGCAGGGCGCGGCGGCGGAACGTGCGGTCGTACCCGCAGACCGGCTCTACCGTCTACCCGACCGGGTCTCCCCCATGGATGCAGTGGCCGTACTGCATCCGGCGGCCACGGCGCACCTCGCGCTCTTCGCCCATGGCGCGCTCCGAACCGGGGAGACCGTGCTCGTGGTCGGCGGAGCAGGAAACGTCGGTAGCGCGGCGGTGGTGATCGCGGCCGAAGCGGGGGCGCGTGTGACGGCCATCGCGCGCTCCGACGACGAGGAGCACTGCCGCACTCTCGGGGCCAGCGGGTTCGCCGACTACTCCGATCCCGAACTCACAACACATTGCCGCGAGTTCGCTCCCCACGGCTTCGATCTGATCGTCGATGCCGCCGGCTGGAACGATATGGACACCGCGGTCGATCTCCTCGCCCAGCGCGGTCGCATCGTGGTGCTCGCCGGCCTCACATCGCGTCCGGCTCTCCCCGTCGGTCCGCTCTACCTCAAGGATGGCTCCGTGACCGGATTCGTCATCTCCCGGGCGACAACGGGCGAACTCCGGGAGGTCTCGACCGCATTGAACCGGCTCCTGGCACAGGGGACACTGCGGTCCCGGGTGATCGAGGAAGCACCGCTGAGCGCTGCCGCCGAGGTCCATGCCCGGCTGGAGCAGGGGGGCCTCCACGGCAGACGCGTGGTCCTGCGCCCAGACCTGGACGACTGACCCACACTGCCACTGCTCAACCGCTCCCCGCTATGAGACCCCGTACGGAACCGATGCACCGTCCGGGCGCTTCGTCACACCCTGCATCGACCCGTGGGGCGGTGTGGGCGACTTGACGGACCCGTGGGCCGCCCGTTGACCGGGTTCCCCACCACTGGCGACGCTTCCGGCCATGACGGATACCGAGTTCACCGACTCCGCGCGCCGGAACAACCGGCCGCAGAACGTGCCGGCCTTCCAGGTCAGCGCGGAAACACAGCTCTCCGCCTCGCCCGACGAGGTGTACGCCACGGTCAGCGATCTCCCGCGCAGTGGTGAGTGGAGCATCGAGTGCACCGGCGGGCAGTGGATCTCCGGCACTCCCTCGACCGTGGGTGCGGTCTTCCGCGGTGAGAACCACCGACCGGCGGACGTGGTCGCCTGGGCGCCCGTCGTACGCGGCACGTGGGCCACCGAATCCGAGGTCGTCGAAGCGGAGCCGGGGCGCGTCTTTCGTTGGGCGATCCGCGACCGTGCCGGACGGCGGCAGGAGAGCGTCTGGTCGTTCGAGATCCGCGCCGCTCAGCACGGTTGCGTCCTGGTGCACCACTTCTGGATGGGCAGCCACACCGAAGGCATCCGCGGCATCACCGCCGACATGGACCCGGCGGAGAAGCAGAAGTTCTTCAGCGACTGGACGGACAAACTCGCCGCGGACCTCGCAGCCACCGTGCAACGGATCAAACGGGTCATCGAGAAGGACTGAGAGCGGTCCCGAGCGCCCACACCGAGCCCCATGTGCACCGTGACCACGAACAGCCCAACCAGGCCCTGACCCTCCGCACCAACCGATCGGAAGGTGGACAGATGCTGCTCCAGCGCATAGGAAACCGTGGAATCCGGCTAGGGACGCTCTTCGAGCGCGCGGCTGCCCGGCATCCGGCGAACGTGCTGATCCTCGACCACGAACTGGACCTGGCGCCGGAGCTGGGCAGCCGTGCCACCGTGGCGGAGTTGGCGGATCTCGTGGCCGAACTGGCGTCCCGGCTCTGGGCCGCGAAGGTCCGACCCGGTGAACGGGTCGTCGTCCACAAGTCCAACAGCTTTGACATCGCGCTCCTCGCCTGCGCGATCAGCCGTGTCGGTGGGGTGCCCGTTCTGCTCTCACCGCAACTCGACGGTGAGACGGTGGCCGAGTTGATGCGCCGGGCGGACCGGCCGCATCTCATCACCGATCAGGTCACGCTGGAGGAATCGCTGCCCGGGACGGTCTTCGAGCTGGCCGAGAGCGTGCTCCTCACCGCCGGTACCCACGCCCGAGCGTTGGCACTGGCGGGGTTGGCCGGCGTCCGAAGGGTCCCTCCGGTGACCATGCCCGCTGACCATCCGAGTCTCATCACCCACACGTCCGGCACCACCGGCGTCCCCAAGTTGGCGGTGCACACGGGCAAGACCCTGCAGGCGCGCTACCGCCCGCAGCGGATGGTGCTCGACCCGGTCGTCCGCAAGCGGGAGACCATTGCGATGCATGTCTCCTTCGTTCACTCCCGGCTCTTCACCGCCCTGGCCATATCGCTGTTGAAGGGCTTCCCGATCGTCGTCCTGTCCGACTCCGCACCGGAGCGGGTCGCCGAACTCCTCGGTCGTGTGCGCCCGGGAATCATCGAGGCTCATCCCAACACGTTCATGCGGTGGGAATGCCTGGCCGACGACCCGCGGGAACCACTGGGCAATGTGAAACTCTTCAGCAGCACGTTCGACGCCATCCATCCGCGCACCGTGCGCAAGATGCTCCGCGCCTCACGCCGCAGGGCACCGCTGTTCGGCCAGCTCTACGGTCAGAGCGAGGTCGGCCCCACCGTGGTGCGCGCCTTCACCCGGTGGCGTACCCCGGCGGCCGACGGGCGTTGCGTCGGCAGGCCCTTCCCCGGTATGACCGACGTCCGGGTGGTCAGCCGCGACGGACTGCCCCCCTCGGCGTCGAATCCGGGCTACATCGAAGTGCGCAGTGACGGGCGGATCACCACCTACCTGGGCGAGCCGGAGCGCTACGCCGAGCAACTCGACGACGGCTGGTGGCGGATGGGCGACGTCGGCTACCGCAGCAAATGGGGATGTCTGCACCTCCTCGACCGCGAGGTCGATCTCATTCCCGGGTTCGGCAGCACCCTCGCCGTCGAGGACGCCTTGTTCGCGAACCTGGACGAGCTCACCGAAGTGATCATCGTCCAGGACGCGGACGGCACAGCGGTTCCCGTGGTGTGCACGGAGGAGGACAAACCCCTCGACCAGGAGGCTTGGCGCAGGGCGGTGAGAGCCCTGCCGGCGATGGCTGATCCGGTGCACTGGCGTCTGGCGGACCTACCGCAGACCGCCACCACGAAGATCAAACGACTTGAACTGGCCAAGCGGATCACCGCGGCCGGTCCGGACGCGTAGGGGGCGACATGGCGAAGATCGTCATCGCTGGGGGCGGAATCGGCGGTCTGGCCGCCGCTCTTGCCGTCACCCGACGCGGGCACCGGGCCGTGGTGCTGGAGCGGGCGGACGAGTTCGCGGAGATCGGCGCGGGCATCCAACTGGCGCCGAACGGGCTCCACGCCCTGGACCGTCTCGGGCTCGGCGACGAGGTTCGCGCGCGTGCCGTCCACATCGACGAACTGAGATTCATGGACGGCGTCTCCGGTGAGCACGTGGCGAGCATGCCGCTCACCGGCGGCTACCGACGCCGGTTCGGCAACCCGTACGTCGTGGTTCACCGCGGCGAACTGCACCGGCTCCTCCTCGACGCCTGCCGCCGCTCGGACGCGATCGAACTGCGCGCGGGCAGTCGGGCCATCGGCTACCGCCAGGACGGTCGTGGTGCCACCGTGCTCGTGTCCGGCGGGGTGTCGGTCGGCGGAGACGCGGTGATCGGTGCCGACGGCATCCGCTCCGAGATCCGTCGGCAACTCGTCGGCGACGGACAGCCGAGGGTTGCGGGCATCACGGTGTACCGCACGGTCATCCCGATGGAGCGCGTCCCCGAGGAGTTGCGGTGGAACGCCGTGACGTGGTGGGCGGGGCCGGGCCGGCACTTCGTGCACTACGCGATCGCCGGTGGTCGGTACCTCAATCTCGCCCCGAGCGTCGAGACCGGGGTCACCGCGGCGTTCGCAGGAGTCCCCGTGGACGGGGACCGCGTGCACCGGGCGTTCGCCGATCTGGACGGCACACCGCGGCGGCTCCTGGCCCTGGGCGACGAGTGGAAGTCATGGTCTCTCGTCGACCGGGACCCGGTGGAGCGCTGGACCGACGGGCGGGTGGCACTGCTCGGTGACGCGGCCCATCCGATGCTGCACTACGCCGCCCAGGGCGCCTGCCAAGCCCTGGAGGACGCGGTCGTACTGGGTCGCCTTCTCGCCTCCGACGCGGAGGCGATCCCCGAACTCCTGGCGAAGTACAACGCCGAACGGCATGACCGCACCGCCCGGATCACCTTGGCGGCCCGGGCGAGCACTCGGCTGTGGCACCCGGCGGAAGCCGAAGCGAAGGCGAGGAATGCGATGTTGTCCGCCCTGTCCGAATCGGACCTGCACGACCAAGTGGCTTGGATGCACGGCGCACGCGAGTTCGGTTCGGCCGGAGCACGGCGATGAGCGGGGGGCATCTGGCCGTGTGCATCGTGGGCGCGGGCCCGCGCGGGCTGTGCCTCCTGGAACGCCTGTGCGCCAACGAGCGCAGGGAGCCCTCCCACGAGTCCATCACCGTGCACGTCGTCGATCCTGCTGCTCCGGGCGCAGGCGCCGTCTGGCGCACCGACCAGTCCCACCATCTGCTCACCAACACCGTGGCGTCCCAGATCACCGTGTTCACCGATGCGGAGACACGGATCGAGGGACCGATCGAGCCGGGCCCGAGCCTGTACGAGTGGGCCGCCGATCTGGCTCGCCGCGCAGAGCCGGGCGAGTACGACGAGGCTGTGCTCGCCCAAGCCCGGGCGCTGGGGCCGGACTCGTATCCCACCCGTGCCCTGTACGGCCACTACCTGCGGGGTTGCTTCCAGCGGGTGGTCGCCCGCGCGCCGGTACACGTCACCGTGAGGGTGCACCGCTCACGTGCGGTCGCCATGGCGGACACGCACGGAGTCCCGGGCGGGCCCCAGGGTGTACGGCTGGCTGATGGAACCAGGATCCACGACTTGGACGCGGTCGTCCTGGCACAGGGACACCTACCGGCCGAGTTGACACCACGTCAGGAACGCAGCGCAAGTCTGGCGCGCATCCACCACCTCACCTATGTTCCGCCGGCCAACCCCTCCGACGTGGACACTCATGGTGTCGAACCCGGTGAGACGGTGTTGCTGCGCGGGCTCGGCCTGAACTTCTTCGACTACATGGCCTTGTTCACCTCCGGCCGTGGCGGCCGGTTCGAGCGGGTCGGCGATCGGTTAGCGTACCGGCCGTCCGGCCTGGAGCCGCTGATCCACGCCAGCTCCCGCCGCGGTGTGCCCTACCATGCGCGCGGGGAGAACGAGAAGGGTGCCTTCGGCAGGCACACACCGCGCCTGCTCACCCCCGAGGTCGTCGCCGCGCTGCGCAGGCGGTCCATGCGGGGGGAACGGGTGCGCTTCGAGGCCGACGTTTGGCCCCTGATCGCCGCTGAGGTGGAAGTCGTCTACTACGGTGCATTGCTGACCTCGCAGGGGGTCGAGTGCGAGCAGTTCATCGAACGGTACGCAGCCGCGTCGGCGCAACAGCGGGCGAAGCTCCTGAAACACTTCGGCATCGCCCCTGCGGACCGCTGGGACTGGGCACGCCTCTCCCGGCCCTGCCACGGACGGACCTTCACCGACCGAGGGGAGTTCCACGGCTGGTTGCTCGCCCATCTCGCACAGGACGTGCGCGAAGCACGGAAGGGAAACGTCAACGGCCCCCTCAAGGCCGCGCTGGACGTTCTGCGGGACCTGCGCAACGAGATCCGTCTGGTGGTGGACCACGGCGGTCTCGAAGGCGGCTCGCACCTCAAGGAACTGGAGGGGTGGTACACCCCGCTCAACGCCTTCCTCTCCATCGGTCCGCCGGTCTCCCGCATCGAGGAGATGATCGCGCTGATCGAAGCGGGCGTCCTGGAACTCACCGGCCCTGGCACGCAGATCCGTGTCGAAACCGAACGTCCGTCCTTCGTCGCCGATTCGGCCGTCGTGCCCGGCGCCCCCGTACGGTCCCGGCATCTGATCGAGGCCCGTCTGCCCGAGCCGAACCTGCGGCGTACCGCCGACCCGCTGCTACGCCACCTCCTCCTCACCGAACAGTGCCGCCCCCATCGCATCGAGGGCGACGACGGCGTCGACCACGAGACGGGCGGCCTCGCCGTCACCGAGCGGCCGTGCCGGGTGATCGACGGGCAGGGCAGGCCGCATCCGAGCCGGTTCGCCTACGGCGTTCCGACGGAGTCGGTGCACTGGGTGACCGCCGCCGGCGTCCGCCCCGGCGTGGACTCCGTGACGTTGGGCGACGCCGACGCGATCGCCCGTGCCGTCCTGGCCCTGGACCCCACCCGGCGGGCGCCCGCCAGACCGAGCTTGGCCGGGAGCAGCGAGTTCACAGGGGTGATCGTATGAACGACGGTTCTATCGACGCAGGACTGCTCTCACCGGTGCGCGCGGGAACTCCCGTCGAGGCGGCGGTGTCCGACGCAGCCTGGCTGCAAGCCATGCTGGACGCGGAAGCAGCGCTCGCCCGGGCACAGGCCCGACTCGGCGCGATCCCGCCCGGCGCGGCCGAGGTGATCACCCGGGCGGCCCGTGCCGAGCGGTTCGACCTGCGGGCACTCGCCGTCGCGGCACGCGAGGCCGCCAACCCGGTGGTGGGGCTGGTCGCTGCGCTCAGGGAAGAGGTGCGCGCCCTGGACCCGAGGGCCGCCGACCATGTGCACCGGGGCTCCACCAGCCAGGACGTCTTCGACACCGGGGCCATGTTGGTGGCGCGCCGCGCATTGGCGACCATCCGGGCGGACCTCTTCGCCACAGCCGAGGCTCTGGCCCGCCTGGCGACCGAACACCGGGACACTCCGATCGCGGGTCGCACGCTGGCACTCCACGCGGTGCCCACGACCTTCGGCCTGAAGGCGGCGGGCTGGCGCCATCTCGTGTTGGAGTCGGCCAGCCGACTCGGCACGGTGGAGGAGTCCCTGCCCGTGTCCGTGGGTGGAGCGGCGGGCACCCTGGCGGGCTATCTCGCCACCGCCCCCCTGACCGGGGCCGCGGCCGAGGCGTACCCCGATCGGCTGGTCGCCGCCTTCGCGGAGGAGACCGGTCTCGCTCCGCAGGTGTTGCCGTGGCACGCGTTGCGCTCTCCGGTGGCCGATCTTGCCGCCGCCCTGGCGTTCACCGCGGGAGCGTTGGGCAAGATGGCCGTCGATGTCCAGTCGCTGACCCGGACCGAGGTCGGCGAGGTCGCCGAACCCACCGCGCCCGGCCGGGGCAGGTCATCGGCCATGCCCCACAAACGCAATCCGGTGCTGGCCACGTTGGTGCGCAGCGCGGCGATCCAGGTCCCGGCCATCGCGTCCGTCCTGACGCAGTGTCTGGTGTCCGAGGACGAACGGTCTGCGGGCGGCTGGCACGCGGAGTGGCAGCCGCTGCGGGAGTGTCTGCGCCTCGTGGGTGGCGCCGCGCACACCGCCGTGGAGTTGGCGAGCGGGCTCCAGGTGCGGCCCGAGCGGATGCGGAAGAACCTGGAACTGAACGGGTCCCGGACCGGTGCCGAACGGCTCGTCGCGGTACTGACGCCGCGTTGGGGCGTCGAGGCCGCCAGAAGGCTGCTCGACGACGCGTCGGAGCAGGCCGTGGAGTCGGGGCGGACCCTGGTCGAGGTGTTGCGCGGGATACCCGGCCTCGGCCTGGAAGCGGACCAACTGACGACGCTGTGCGATCCCATGGGGTACACCGGTGCCGCCGGCGCGCTCGTCGACCGCGCGCTGCGCGATCGTCGCCCCTGAAGCAGTGCCGTGCCGGCACGCACGGAGGCGGCTGTGCGGTGGGCGTGAACCCACCGCACAGCCGCCTCATGGTCGCTCGCCCCGGCATGTCACACGCGGAGGAGGCCGGAGAGCAGCTCGGCGAGGATCCGCACTCCGTCGCGGGTGAGCACCGATTCGGCGTGGAACTGCACGGATGCGAAGTGCGGTCCGCGCAGTGCGTGGATCTCGCCGGTTTCCTGGTCCCGGCTCAGTTCCAACGATCCCACTCCCTCGCATTCCACCTTCTCCTCGGGCGACCAGGCGGCGAACGTGTTGTAGAAGCCGACCTCCTCGGGTGTTCCAAAGAAGTCGATCTGTCGTTGTGTTCCCTGGTTCGGCACGTCTCTTCGGACCAACGGGAACCCGAGTCGGGTGCAGAGCACCTGGTGGCTGAGGCAGACGGCGAGGAAGGGGCGGTACTCGGCCAGCAGTGCGTCGACGACCGTCCCCAGTCGCGCGATCTTCGTGTGCTCGCCGGCGCGGGGGTCCCCGGGGCCGGGGCCGAGCACCACCAGGTCGTGGTCGTCGAGCACGTACTCCTCGTCGAATCGCCGCACCGTCACAACAAGTCCCAGCGCGCGCAGTTGAAGGTCGAGCATGGCGGTGAAGGTGTCCTCGGCGTCGATCACCAGCACCCGCAAGCCGGCCAGTTCGGGTCGCACCGGAGCGGATGCCTGCCGCCCGAGGAGCCAGAAGTCGGCGACGGAGGACTTGCGTTCGGCCAATGCGGCGAGCACCTGCGGATGGTCGGCGAATCGGGTCGTGCCGGCTCCCTCAAGTGCGGCAAGCAGCCCGGCCGCCTTGGCCCTGGTCTCCGCGACCTCGGAAACAGGATCGGAATGACGCACGAGAGTGGCACCGACGCCGATCTCGACCCGACCGGATCGGTCGATCTCCGCGGTACGGATGAGGATGCACGAGTCGAGCGCCCGGGCTCCCTGTTCGTCCCTGCCGATCAGGGCGGCGACGCCACTGTAGTACCCGCGGCCCTCGGGCTCGTACCGCGCGATGATCCGGCACGCGTTTTCCAACGGGCTACCCGTGACGGTGGGGGCGAGCAGTGTTTCTCGCAGGATCTCCCGCGGATCTCGGGTACTGCGTCCTTCGATGAGGTACTCGGTGTGTGCGAGCCGGGCCATCTCCTTCAGATACGGCCCGACCACCCTGCCGCCCGACTCGCAGATGCGGGCCATCATCTTCAGCTCCTCGTCGAGGACCATGGAGAGCTCGTCCGTCTCCTTCGGGTCGTCGAGGAACCGCAACACCTGGGAGAGTTCGGGACCCGAGGTCGGGTAGCGGTAGGTGCCGCTGATCGGGTTCATCACCACCGTGCCACCGGACAGGCTCACATGCCGTTCGGGGGAGGCGCCGACGAAGGTGCGGTCGCCGGTGTGCACCAGATGCGTCCAGTAGGCACCGGACTCGGTCTCCAGCAGATTACGGAAGAAGGACAGCGCGCTGCCCAGGGTGTAGTCGCTGATCCGCGCCCGGTACGAGCGCTTGATCACGAAGTTCGCCCCCTCGCCCATCCCGATCTCGTCCGCGAGCACCTTGCGCACCGTGGCGGCGTACTCCTCGTCGTCGGGCGTGAAGTGCGCGTTCAGCAACCGGGTGGGCGTACGGACCAGCCGCGGCAGCGCGTCCGCCAGAGGCACCACGTCGTAGTCGGTCACATGGAGGGCGAGCAGCGGCGCGCCGTCGTCGACTCCGGCATAGCCGCGCTCGCCGATCTGCCGGTAGGGCACCATCGCCAACACGTCGTGGTGTGCTCGACCGTCGGCGGTCGACGGCTCGGGAAGCGGAATGGAACCGAGTGTGGGCCACTCGCGCACTTCGCCCACGAGCACTTCGAGTTGCCCATGGCCGGCCGCAGCGGGTCGGTGCAACAGCGCGAAGGGCGGCTGGTGCGGTGCCAACACCCGGCCGAGCAGATCAGGCGTCACGCGAGGACCTCCTTGGCCGTGGAGACGACGGCGCAGCAGCGGGCCGCGTAGTCGAGTGCCGACCGGTGGTCGGCGGCGGAGAAGTCGGCGACAGCGTCGGCCACCACGAAGGTCTCGATGTCGTGGGTGAATGCGTCGACCGCGGTGATCAGTACGCCCACGTGCGCGTACACCCCGCAGACGATGAGCTGGTCGCGACCGTGCGCACGCATCCGCTCCAAGAGACCGGAGCGGAAGAAGGCGCTGTACCTCCATTTGGTGAGTACCCAGTCGTCGCGCTTGGGTGCCAGTTCCGCCACGATCTCCCGGTCGGTGGGTGAACTGCGCATCCCGGGCCCCCAGAAGTCCCTCAACAGGCCGCGATCCACCTCCTCCATGGCGCCGGGTTGCGCCGTGTACGCAACGGGAATGCCGAGTTCGGCGCAGCGCGTGCGCAACGACACCGCACGGGCCAGCAGTTCTTCCCTCAGCGCGTCCGGCAGGGGCCGCAGGAAGTAGCGCTGCATGTCATGGATCAGCAGCACAGCGCGTCGGGGATCCACCGTCCAGGACGGGACCGACACGGGCAGTTCGCCCGCACGGGGCAGTTCGTACGGTTCGATGGGAGGTATCCCGCTCATATGTCGTCTCCACCTCGTCTGTCGCGCCCTGCCTACACACCGAGGGTGGCTCCGCCGTCCACCGTGAGGCTCTGCAGGGTGATGTGTCCCGCCCGGTCGGACAGGAGGAAGGCCACGGCGTCGGCGATGTCCGAGGGCATGGCCAGCTTTCCGAGCGGAATGCCGACCCGGTGTTCCTCGGGTCGGCCTGCGATCGCGGCCCGGGGCCCGTGCTCGTCGTGCCACATGGAACTCAGCATGGGAGTGTCGGTCGAGCCCGGAGCCACCAGGTTGCACCGGATGCCGTGCGCGGCGACCTCCAGGCCCAGGCACTTGGTGAACGTGGTGGCCGCCGCCTTCGATGCGGCGTAGGCGGCCATCTGGGTACGAGCCGTCCCCGCCGCATTCGACGTGACGGTGACGATGGCGCCGTGACCGCGCGGCACCATCCGGTTGACGACCGCACGGGACATCGCGAACACTCCGGTGGCGTTCACGGCGAAGGTGCTGTCCCACTCCTGGTCGGTCAGGTGCCGGGCTTCGGCCAGGTGCAGCACCCCTGCCGCGTTGACCAGGAAGTCCACCGGCCCGAGCCGCTGTTCGACCGAGTCGACCAGATCGCCCACCACGCTACGGTCGGAAATGTCGGCCGGAAAGGCCTCCGCGGTGACCCCATTCGCGGTCAGCTTCTGCACCGTGCGCAGGAGTCCGTCCGTGTCACGGTCGACGGCGGCCACGGCGACACCACGGCTGCCGAGCGCGCGGGCCACCGCGGCTCCGATGCCCCCAGCTGCCCCGGTGATCAAGGCGGTCTTGCCCTCCATGTGCGGTTCTCCTTCATACGGCTTCGGGTGGGACGTACCTGCTCGGCGGGGGGGGTCCCCTCGGCACACGGCCTACGCTGACCGACGGCCCCCGGGGCGTCCTTTCCGGGGCGGCGGGCCGATGTCAGCGACCTGGGCCCCCCAGGCCGCCACCACCGACGCGGCCTGGTCGGGGCGGAGCCTCGGATCGCAGAGAGTGGTGTAGCGGTCGCCGGGCAACTCGTTGGCCACGGGGCTCACGACGCATTCGGTCACGTCGTCGGGCGTGGTTTCCACATGGAGTCCGCCCGCGACTCCTCGGGCCGTCAGCACCGCGGAGGTGAAGTCGCGGGTCTCGCGGGCGATCCAGTCGAGGTAGCGGGTCTTGCGTCCGTCCGGGGTTGCGACTGTGTTGGCGTGCATCGGGTCGCAGAGCCAGATGACGGGATGTCCGGCCTCACGCACCGCTGCCACGAGCGGCGGCAGCCGTTGGGCGACGAGCTGCGCACCCATGCGGGCGATCAGTGTGAGCCGCCCCGGCTCGCGCCGTGGATCGAGGCGTTCGCAGAGGGCGAGCAGTTCCGCGATGGTCATACCCGGACCCACCTTGCACGCAACGGGATTGGCCACCGCGGAGAGCAGAGCGACATGGGCGCCGTCCAGCTGCCGGGTGCGATCACCGATCCACGGCCAGTGCGTACTGGTGAGGAACAGTCCCCCTCCGAGGTCCTCACGCACCAGTGGGATTTCGTAGTCGAGCACCAGGGCTTCGTGGCTGGTCCACACCGGTGGGTCCATGCCGGGTGCCCCCGGCGCCCGGCGCCACCCCAGGTGGCGCATCACCGCACCGGCGGCGTGGTAGCAGGCCAGTATGCGTTGTGGATCCGGCTGTCTACTCAGGGGGTCGGGGTCGGGACCATTGACCATATGACCTCGGTAGATGGGGAGTTCGACTTCTCCCACCCATTCCGTCGGCTTGGAGCGGGGCTTCGCGAACTGGCCCGCCATCCTTCCCACGCGGACCACGGGCCTACGGGTGATCTCCTCCAGTGCACCCCCGAGGTCGTTCAAGAGGCCGACCTTTCGCGCGACATGGGATGCGGTGCACTCCGCCGGATCCTCCGCGCAGTCACCCGCCTGCAGGACATGGGCGTCTCCGCCGGCAACGGCGACCAGCGCCGAACGCAGTGTGCGCACGTCCCCCGGATCGACGAGTCCCGGCGAGTCCAGGAGTTCGCGTCTCACACGGCGTACGCTCCGGTCATCGCCCCACCGTGGCTGCTGCTGGGCGGGCTTCGATACGATGTCGAGCACGGGATTGTCCACTGGTGTCTCTCCCCCTTGCGGATGAATCGGTCCACGGGTTCGTCCCGCAGTGTGCAGTAGGGCACGGAACGCGAGAGGTGCCGTGCGCGGCTGAGTGACAGCCGGCTGCGACCGTTGCCGGGCCCGTGAGAACACGGCTTTCGGGCGCGCCGAGGTCGGTCGAAGGACGGGGCACGGGGCCCGCAGTTCCAGGCCCGACGGCTGACGCCCGACCGACAGCCCGATCCTGTAGTGGGGTGCGAAACACAACAACACCCCGCAGCTCACTTCGTCAGGTGCCGGATCCCACCCCGCCTGCGGGCTCGTTCCATGCTTGGCCCGGACGGCTCAGCACGGCGATCGCGTGGGCGGCGGAGGCCAGGGTCATGTGTCGGTGCCAGCCGTCGAACGAACGGCCCACGTAGTCCTCGATGCCGACGTTCTTGGCGACTTCGCGGTAGTCGTCACGCACTCGGTCCAGCAGGGTGAGCAGAGAAGTCGACTGAAGTGATGTCAGATTGGTGAGCCACAGCTGGGGCGGGCTCTGCTGTCCCGCCTCGGTCAGTCCGATCAGGGCCAGCTGCCGACCAGCTCCCGCTCGCAGCCTTCCTCGCCTCGGGGGCAGTCGCACGGCCACACTGGCGATCAGGCCCGACCTCATCCGGCCGCACCTGCCGAACTCTCGCCACTGCGCCGGTTGCCTGCTGCCACTGGCAGCTCGAACGGCGTCTCCGGCCGGCATGCTCGCCGAGCCCCGGTGACCGGTCAGCGCCGGGTCCGAGACGAGGAGGGGAACCGAGTGATCGACTCGCGCCAGCAAGGGGATACCCCTACGGCCCAGCCCTTCGAAGAGCGTGGCGAGGTTCAAGGAGCAGGCGTCCAGGACGACCGGCCGGAGGGGCATTCCCCACTCCGACACCATGCCCACGCAGAGCCTGACGGCCCGTTCGGATAGGCTTTCCGCCTCGGTGCTGTCAGGAATGGACGCCCGATTCCGCAACGAACGGTCGTCGATCCACGCCGGGGGCAGATGCAACCCCCAGTCGACCGGGCTGCTCCGGCAGTAGGACGCCGCCCATACGCCTATCGCCTGTTGCGCATTCAGCACCCGGCCCTCGGCCGGTACGAACCTGCGGTCCACACCGACCGAATGCTGACCCGCCTTCCGGATCATCGTGTCCTGAACCACCCATGCCTCGACCGGTAGTCGTGGCACCAGATACCGGGACAGTGCCTCACGGACCGGCTCCCAGTCCCATGTCGACTCACTGATGAAGTGGTGCAGGCTCTGATCGGTCGCGCGGCCACCGCTCAGACTGGCGATGTTTCTGATCGACTTGCGCCCGGGAACCTCCAGGAGGCCCTTGACGTACTCGACGCCTTTCTTGCGCTGATCGGCGCGCGGCAAGGAAGCGAAGAGCGAAGTAGATAACTCTCGCAGCAATTCATCCGGCGAAATACCTTCACCGAATAATCGATCCGCGTTCTCTTCTTGTATACCTATCTTGACCAACGGAAACCCGGCTGCACTCAAGAGTGACCCCCGCATAGCTTCCCCGCCAGGCTGCAAGCGCGCCCGCGGACGATTGGTAGAACGCTTGAGCACCCCGTCGACTCGCACGCCCACAGGGTGAGTAATATGGACCAAACGGGACATCACTCTAACACCAGTCGATCTTTGCACCCACCACACCGGGCACAAATCTGTCACCTATCCGATTGGTAAGCGACAACATATCGGGCCACCCGGTCGCGGCCGCAACCTTTTTCATCCGGAAAACACAGAAAGGTGGAGGGTGCACCAAAGGATCGCTTTGCCTGATCTTTTCATGGGCCATCAATTGCTGTCAGGCATAAGAGCAGTGACGCTTCATCACGTGATGGGAAAATCGATTGTCGATTCGCCGCTTCTCATCACGTGATGAGTCACTCGCTGGCAACGCAAACCGTCTCGCCCACGTGGCCGCCATGGACGAGCACATGGACGAGGGCGTGGGCGAGGTCGGCCCGGGAGGTGACGGGGCGCCGCACCGGGCAAGCGGTGACCTGATAGCCCGTCATACGCGCACGGTCGACGAGGCGCCCCGGCCGGATCAGGGTCCAGTCGAGCCCGCTCGCACGGACGACGTTCTCCATGTGCCGCACGTCGCGTTGGACGGCGCGACTGCACGCGAGCGTCAGCGGTCGCACCAAGCGCTGGAGCAGAAGGGCGACCGGGGAGAGGTCTGCGGCATCAAGGTCCGTCGATCCCACGCAGACCAGTTGGCGCACGCCGTGGCTGGCCATCGCCTTGACGATGTTGTAGGCGGCCTGGGAGCAGACGTCGACGGACTTCATGGAGGGCGGTGCGCCGATCACCGAGATCACCGCGTCATGACCACGAAGAACCCAGTCCACCGCATCGGCGTCCATCACGTCCGCGGCGGCGACCTGAACACGGAGGTCGCAGAACGGGAAGTCGGCCGGCCGCAGGGTGATGGCGGTGACCGTGTGCCCCGCGGCCATGGCCATAGCAGTGACCAGACGCCCCGTAGGGGTGTTGGCACCGAACACGACCAGCTTCATGCGTTCCTTCCTGGCGGACCTAGCGGACTGAAAGGGGAGGGCCTTCGTCCGACGCACAACTCACCGATGGAACCGGTCGAACATCGATCGACCTCTAGAACAACGTTCGAGTACATCGATCAAAGTACTACCATGAGCCGCCCCACGTACAATGAGCCGGAAAGGTTGGTGGTCGCAGCGTGAGCAAGTCACGGAGGAACGGTCGTACGGGCTCGGGTTCGGGACAGAGCGTCTGGTTGCGCCAGTCGCCTGCGCCTCGCCAGGAGCCACCGTTGACCAGGGAGCGCATCACCGAGGCGGCCATCGCCCTGCTGGACGAGGAGGGCATGGAGCGCCTGACCATGCGCCATCTGGCAGAACGCATCGGCATCGGCGCAACGACCCTGTACTGGCACATCGACACCAAGGACGATGTCGTCGACCTGGCGACCGATGCCATCTTCGCGGAGGCGCCGCTCCCTGACGGACACGGCGACAACTGGCAGGAGAGCGTCGTGGCCCTCCTCTCGGGGTGTCGAGCCATGCTCCTCCGCCACCCGTGGTCCGCCGCGCTGCCGCTGCGTCAACGGCCGTCGATCGGGCCCAACTTCCTCACCTGGCTGGAATTTCTCCAGGCCACGCTGTCACGCGCCGGATTCGGGGCGCAACAGACCCAGGCGGTCTGCTGGCTACTGTACAACCACGTCCTAGGCTCCGCGGCGAGCCAGTCCAACCTCCAGTGGTCGAAGGCCGAACGCGCCGCGGCACAGGAGCAGTTGCGCGGGGAGCAGGACAAGTACCCCACGCTCGTGGCGTACGAGTACACGCTCGACGAGGACTGGGAAGAGAACTTCTACCTGGGCGTGAAGCTCGTTCTCGACGGACTCGAAGCCCAACTGTCCACCGACGCTTGAGTCCTGGAACCAACCCGGTCGATGGCCGGAGTCGCCCACTCGTCGCAACCCATCTGACAGATCCGCAGGTACCCGCTGGACCTCGGATCCGGCTCGGGTTGTTCTGATCTCATGCGGATCCGCCTACGCGGCGCGCCGTCCTTCCGCACAGCACCGGAACTGCCCTGCGCCGAGTCGCACGGAACGGCAGACACGGCACGAGGACGGTGAGCGCCGCGGACCCGTTCGCCGTCGCCACCCGACGCGAGCGCGTGGCCGCTACCAGTCAGACGACATCGGGAGCAGACCATGATCACATGCAGTGCCGCCGAGGGCGCACGGGGCGTGCTCGGTACAGGGTCCTACGTACCCAGTCGCGTGATGAGCAACAAGGACATGAACACCCTCTCCGGCGTGCATGAAGTCGCCATCCTGCGCAAGACCGCCATCCGTGAGCGACGTTGGGCGGAGCCCGAGCAGGCCACATCGGACCTCGCCATCGGTGCGGCCCGCGCGGCTCTTGGACAAGCGGGAATCAGCGCAGCCGAGTTGGGCCTCGTCATCGTCGCCACCTCCACACCGGATTCTCCACAGCCTGCGACGGCCTGCGTGGTGGCCGACGAGTTGGGCGTCCGACCGGGCACGGCCGCCTTCGACGTCAACTCGGTCTGCAGCGGCTTCACGTTCGCCCTGTCGATCGCGGAGAGGATGCTCAACGGCACCTCCCCCGAGTACGCACTAGTCATCGGTGCCGATGTGTACTCCCGCATCCTTTCGCCCACCGACCGCCGCACGATCGTGTTGTTCGGCGACGGTGCCGGTGCGGTCGTGCTGGGCCGAGGGGGCCGCCAGAGACTGATCTCGACCAGGCTGGCCAGCTTCGCCTCTGCGCGCGAGCTGATCGGCGTACCAGGCGGGGGGAGCCGGCTGCCCGCTACGGAAGGGACCCTGCGCGAGGGCAAGCAGTACTTCTCGATGGATGGCCGAGGCGTGACCCAATTCATCGAGACCCACGTGGTCCCCGGGATAAAGGAGTTCCTCAAGGACAACGGTGTGAGCCAGGACGACATTGCACACTTCGTCCCGCACCAGGCCAATGGCCGCCTCTTGGAGAGCATGTCCGAGCAGTTGGGGATTCCTTCGGAGCGAATGGTCACGACGGTGACGCGGTACGGCAACACCGGCGCGGCCTCGGTCCCCATCACACTCGACCACTTGGTCCGTTCGGGGAGTGTGACGCCCGGCGATCTGACGCTGCTGGCCGCGTTCGGCGGCGGCATGTCCATGGGGTTGACGTTGATGCGGGCCGGTTGAGCTCCGAACCGGGCAAGGGTCCCGGTGGGCCCTCCTCCCACAAGGACCTCGGTGGCCGTCGCACCTCAGTGTCGTTCGATGTGTTGTCCTCCTGATCGCATGGGCACCACACCTCGGAGGAGTACGGACCACTCGGTCGAACACTCGGTGTGGTGTCCACCCGTGGCCCGGGACTCCCGGGCCAGGCCGGGTGCCGAGCCTCCGGTCGCCGGAGCGACGAACCACGTCGCCAACACCACGAACGTGAACTCGGGGGCTCGGCCGGCGGCACCACGGGGGCGTACCCCGTGGTGCCGCCCCGGCACGCCGCGACCGGCGTCCACCACCTCGGCGTTGCGGATCGAAGCCCGGCCCGCGATGAACCCGATGCGTCCAGCACCCGTACCTCGACGCGAGTCGGCGATCGCCAGGGTCGTGTCAACACCGTCCGTGCGATGGCCCGCACATGCGAAACGCTCGGCCGAGGACCTCAGCCGAGCGTCTGCACACCCGTGTGCGGGCCGAACAACGTCAACCGTGCACCGCTCGTCCCGGTGTCTGATGCACGGTGGATGACCGGGCCCGCGTCCTACGGCTCACTTCTTGCCGATGTGCAAGGCTTCCTTGACGAAGACCTGGAAGTAGGTGGGAACGCCCTCGGTGGTGATGACCTCGACGCGGGAGTCGAGGTTGAGGTTGTCGACGGCCTCACGCACCAGCGAGTCCGCGAGGTCGCGGCGCGAGGTGAACCAGCCCGGGTGGCGGGACTTGCTGACTATGTAGTTGGTCGTGGTCGTGGCGTCGAAGAGGCCGGCGGGGCGGACGACCGTCCAGTCCAGACCACTCGCGCTGACGATGTCCTCCATGCGGCTCGTGTCCTCGTAGAGAGGGCGCCCCATCTTGAGCAGGATCGGCACGATCACCTTGCGGAACACGAACGCTTCGCCCGGTGCGTCCTCGTAGTTGGCCCCGATCGAGCTGACGCAGACCAGACGCCGCATGCCATGGGCCTGCATCGCCTTGATGACGTTGGTAGTGCCCTCGGAGTAGACGGTCACCGGCTCCTTGGTGTAGGGGATCCCCACGGTGGAGATGACCGCATCGTGGCCGGCCACCACCCGGTGCACTTCGTCAGCGTTGAGGATGTCCGCCTTGACCACGTTTAACCGGGCGTCGCTCAGCGGGAACGCATCGGGCTGACGGGTCACCGCGGTGACTTCGTGCCCCTCGGCGATTGCCTGTTCGGTGGTCAGCCGGCCCGTTGGGCCGTTCGCGCCGAAGATGACCAGTTTCACGTGTTCCTCCTGTGCGGTGCGATGTGCAGTCGCTGCGGGTGTGTGCCCGCGCAGATGCCGTACGGGACAAGGGGAGTTGCGCGGCTCGGGGCCGCTCGTCCTTGACACGGGGAGACCCGAGCCCTGCGGACCGTCCGATCCCCTCGGCGGTTGTTCCGCCACCCTCGCGGCCTCCGTCGGTCGTCCCGGAGGGCGACTCGCCAACGGACATCGATCGAGCACTCGAACGTTGATCCATGACTCGATCAATGTACCACGCCTGGAAGGGCAGTTGAGTGGGAGAACTCCGGTGGCCGGGGCCTGCTGTGCACCCGCGGCAGGGAGGTGCCGCGGGTGCAACCACACATCGTCTTTGCAGTCGCGCGGGTCAGCCGACGGACAGCCGCGGGAACTTCTTCAGCAGGAAGTCGAAGGTGACGAAGTCGATGGCGGACTCCTGCTGTTGAAGCCCGGTCTGATAGGCGGTGGCGACCTCCACCAGGCGTAGGGCCTGGTACTCGATCGCCTTGACATTGTCCTCGTGCACGTTGTTGGGCGCGTGCCGCGAGATGCTGCATGTGCCATAGGGCGACCCGTTGTGTTCGGACGCCAGAATTTCCACGCTCGATCCGTTGGGGACGATGAGGCAGCCCCAGTGGCACAACACGTTGTGGAGCGCGAGGATGGCGGTCTGCTGGCCCGCGTGGGCGGCGGACCCCGACGCGAACACGGTCGCGACCTTGTTGGCCAACTTCCCGGGGATGGCAACCGGTCCCGAGCGGTCGACGAAGTCCAAGATCTGCGGGGCGGGCAGGCCGAAGTGCACGGGCGTACCGATCATGATGGCGTCCGCCGCCACCAGATCGTCCAGCGTGGCCACCGGAATGTCGCTGGTGGCCGTCCCCAGTTCGGTGTAAGCCTCCCTGTCGAGCACCATCGGGTCCGGGAGCTCGGGGACCTTGAACAGTTGTGGCTCAGCGCCGGCCTTCTTCGCAGCGGAGGCCGCCGCAGCTGCCAGCTGAAAGATGTTGCCGCTCCGGGAATGGAAGATGATGGCCACCTTGACCATGGAAAACTCCTCGCCATTCGTCATTGCGGGGAATAGGGCATCCCCCGGGTACGAGGCGTCATCCTCACGGTCTCGTGTGCATTCTGCCCAGACCCGCTGCGGATAGTTCGTCAGGTTCACGAACCCTCCTTTCCCGATCCCCGGGCGGCGAGCCCGAACCTGACAAACTGGCTGGTCGCAGGTTGAGAGCTGCCGGCCTGTGCATTGTTCTATCTGCATGTCGAACTCAGCAGATGAGCAGATCGCTCTTCCCGTCAAACCGGAGCAACTGTCGGCCGCATTCGAGCGGGCATTCAATTCCGGAAGCCTCAAGGACATCCAGCAGCTATTCGACCCGAACGCCGTGCGTGTTCTTGCACCTGGGGAGTATCAAACGGGCGAGGAAATGTGGAAGTCGGCCGAAAAGACGCTGCCGGACCGCCTCCCGGTCACCCTGTCGGTGCGACACATCTACACCGTCGAAGACACGGCACTCATGATCTGCGACTACGTGCACGAGGGCACCGGGTCGGACGGAACGCACCAGCGGATTGAAGGCACGGCCGCGGACATCCTGCGCCGTGGCGCCGACGGTGTGTGGAGGTGCCTGATCAGCAACCCCCCGGGCACCAGCCGAGCCTGAAGGCGCCCGTGGTGGACGCGCCTCCCACCCGTCGAAGCGTGCTCCCCTCGTCTTCCGCGACCAACCCCGACCAGAGCAGATCGAACCAGAGCAGATCGAACCAGAGGATGACGATGCCGGACAGCACGCAGTCGCCCACCGGAAGGCCATGGTCCCGGGCCATCGACGTACACCACCACATCCTGCCGGACTTCTACCTGGACGAACTGGCCCGGCTGGGTGTCGCGAGCATTCTCCCCGGAGTCGACAGACCGACCTGGAGTGCGCGCGGCAGTCTGGCCATGATGGACCGGCACGGCATCCGCGCTGCCGTGGTGAGCGTCTGGCCGGGGGTGCCGGCGACGCTGGAACCGAAGCCGGCGGCACGGTTCGCGCGGCGGGTGAACGAGTTCCTCGCCGAGTTGGTCGCCGCGCACCCGGGCCGTTTCGGTGCGTTCGCCACGCTTCCCCTCCCCCATGGTGATCTCGTGCTGGAGGAGTACGCGTACGCGGTCGACACCCTCGGACTGGACGGCGTGGGACTCGTCAGCAACTACGCCGGGCTGTACGTGGGCGATCGACTGATGGACCCGCTCTTCGAGGCAGCGGCCAGCCGGCGCAGCCCGCTCTTCGTCCACCCGACGGTGCCCCCGTCGACCGGGCAGCCCGACCTGGGGCTGCCGGCCTCGCTGTACGAGTTCCCCTTCGAGTCGGTGCGGGTCGCCGCCCAACTGCTCTACAACCAGACGCTGGAGAGGTACCCGGACCTGCCGGTGATCCTTCCGCACGGCGGAGGCGGCGTTCCCTTCTACGCAGGTCGGCTCGCCTGCGGCCCACTCATCAGCGCGCCCCTCGCGAATCGACTGCCAGACGATCCCGTCGGCTCACTGCGCAAGCTGTACGTCGACATCGCCATGGCCGGTGACCCGCCTGCTCTGGCGGCCCTTCGGTCCTTCGCACGGTCGGATCGAATCCTGGTCGGTTCGGACTTCCCACTGATGCCCGAGCACTACACGCTCGACACCGGTCACCGCATCATCGCCGACGGAGGGTTCAGCGCCGCGGAGCGAGAACGGCTGGAGCACGCCAACGCGGAAGCTCTCTTCCCGCGCTTCAACGGATCGCGATTCAGCGGAAAGGACACATGAGACGCCGTGTTGGACAAGGAGACGGTCTCCGCCTACCTGGACCGCATCGGGGCCGAGCGCCCGAAGCGCCTGAACACCGAAGCGCTGCGGCATCTACACGAACGGCACGTGCTGTCCGTGCCCTTCGACAACCTGGACTACCACCGCGGCGCCGACATCCGCATGGACGAGCGAGCGGTCGACAAGATCGTCCACCGGCGCCGTGGAGGACTGTGCGGTGAGATCAACACGGCGTTCTACATCCTGCTCAAGTCCATGGGGTTCGATGTGACCCTGCACCAAGGTCGCGTCCACCTTCCGGACGGCGGGACGACCGCGCCGTACCACCATGTGGTGATGACCGTCGCCGTTGGCGGCACCCGGCGGATCGCCGACATCGGATTCGGCAAGAGCAGCCGCCGGCCCCTCCTGCTGGACTGCGACGAGCCCCAGCCCGATCCGCACGGCGAGTTCACCACCCGGCGTCTGGATCCGCGCTCCGTCCAGGTGCTGCGCAACGGAACCCCGCAGTACGTCCTCTACGAGGAGCCCGTCGAGCTGGCCGACTTCCGGCAGACGATGTGGTGGTACCGGACCAGCCCCGAATCCCCCTTCCTCCAGACCCTCGTCTGCTCGCTTCCCACCGAGGACGGCTGGGTCATCCTGCGGGACGACCTGCTGACGGTCATCACCGGAGACCGCAAGCACACCGAGAGACTCACCGGCGACGCCGCGGTACTGGGCGCGTACGAGAAGTGGTTCGGGATGAAGCTGGAGAAGCGACCCATACCGACCCCGTACACGAACGACTCGCTCCGCTTCTCGTTCGACAGCGACTGACATCCCACACCCACAGGGGAAACGGCATGCTGGATGAAGTGACGACAGCCGCATATCTGGAACGCATCGCGGCCGAACGACCAGAGCGCCCCGACCTTGCCGCCCTGCGTCACCTGCACGAGCGGCACGTGCTGTCGGTGCCCTTCGAGAGTCTCGACTACCACCTCGGCAAGGAGATCTACTACAAGGACGAACGGGTCGTCGAGAAGATCGTGCACCGGCGACGCGGCGGTGCGTGCGGCGAGCTCAACAGTGCCTTCTTCTTCCTGCTGGAAGCCCTGGGATTCAACGTGCACCTGCGGCACGGTCGCGTCTGGATCGATGGTCGGCTTCGCGATCCGTACAACCACATGTTGCTCACGGCCGAGATCGAAGGACGGCACTGGCTGGTCGACGTGGGTTTCGGGAAGGGGAGCAGATACCCCATCTCCATGGACACACCGGAGGCGCAGAGCGATCCGCACGGCGCGTTCTCCGTTCGCAAGGTCGACGACCGGGCAACGGACGTCCTCCGGAACGGAAAGCCCCAGTACCGCGTCTACGACGATCCCACCTCCCTGGCCGACTTCGACCAGACCATCTTCTGGTACCGGACCAGCCCTGACTCGATGCTCCTCCAGAACATGTTCTGCTCCCTGCCGACCGAGGACGGCTGGGTCCTGCTCAAGGACGACGTGCTGACCGTCACCCGCGGAAGGGAGACGGAGACGGAGCGGCTCGCAGACGACTCGGCAGTGCTCGGTGCATACGAGAAGTGGTTCGGCATCACGCTGGACGAGCGCCCCACACCGAGTGCGTATCTGAGGGACTCCGTCCACATGGCGTTCGAGGAGAAGTAGACACGCCAGCCCACACCTTGATTTCGGCTCCGAGGAGGACTTCGTCATGCCCCAATGGGCACTCGCACCCGTCAGTCCACGCAGCGTCGCACTGGCACTGCCCGAGAGGGTCGTTACGAATGCGGAACTGTGCGAAACGCTGGACACCACACCAGAGTGGATCGAGGAGAAGACAGGAATTCTGGAGCGGCGATTCCTCGAACCGCACGAGACCGTTCTCGACCTCGCGGTCGAGTCGGCCGAGAAGGCCCTGTCGGCGGCCGGCGTCGGGGCACGGGACATCGACGTCCTGGTGGTCGCGTGCACCAGCCCCGACTGGATCATGCCTTCCCTGGGGGTGAGCCTCGCGGAGCGCCTCGGCATCGAGACCCCACGGATTCTCGATCTGACCCAGCACGCCTGCGCCTCGTCCGCCTACGGAATCTACACGGCCTCCTGTCTTCTGCAGGAACCCGGATTGGACACCGCACTGGTCGTCTGTGCCGAGCGGGGATCCGGAATCACCGATCCACAGGACCGCATCACTCGGATCTTCTTCGGAGATGCCGCGGGTGCCGTGGTGCTCCACAAGACGGAAGGCGGGGACGGGCTCCTCAGTTACGACCTCGGCAACGTCTACTCGGACGGCGTGAGGATGGCGACGGCTTGGCGGGTGGGACAGGAGGTGCCGACGTCCACGACGGAGACGCCCCAGTCGCCGTACATCTTCATGGACGGCAATGTGGTGTTGCGGGAGGCGATGACCCGGGTGCCGAAGTCCCTGAGCGAGGCACTCGCGTCGGCCGGTGTCACGGTGGACGAGGTGAGCGGATTCGCCGTCCATCAGGCGAACGCCAAGCTGGTACGGCGCATCGGGCGCATGGCCGGCGCTTCACCGGACCGGGTCCCCGTCACCGCGGACACCCTCGGCAACACCGCCGCGGCATCACCTCTGACGGCACTGTGGCGGCTGGCCGCCGAGGGGCGGACCAGGCGCGGGGATGTGGTCGTGCTGGGTGCGATCGGAGCAGGCTTCCTCTTCGGTTCCCTCGTCTTCCGGCTCCCGGCCGACCTCGTCGCGGCGGAAGTTCCGCGATGGACGCTCCCGACGGGAAGTGACACGTAGTACGAGACGGCACGACGGCATGGTTTCCCGATCCGAGACACCGCACCCGCGGCACCCCGGTCGTGGAGCCCAGAACCTCCTCACCGGTAACCCGAGCATCGACTCCGTCCCCCTTCCGCACCGGTAGTCGCAGTTCGCCGTTCGGTGACCGTGGCGCGGCACGGTTCGCTGCCCGGACGACGGTCCCCCTCTCGGCACCGCTGAACTCGACCCGGACGTGGTCGAGTTCAGCGGTGCCGTTCCCATGTGGTCGCGCCGCCGCCGGCGCCTTGTGACGGGCGTCTTCCAGCGTCGTCGGACACGGTGATCCGATCTGCTCCCCCAGCACGTCAGGGGTTCGATGGATTCGATGAGCACGGATCAACGCAAGATGAGAACTGGCCAATGAGCGTCACGGAACGGCAAAAGAGTGCCACACAGGCCACTTCTGTCGGCTGAAATCTCAGCTACACCACGGGCTTGATGGTGTCCGTCGAACGGTCATGACACGGACCCATGCCCTCAACCGAGAGGCCGGCCATCACCTCGCAGACAGCCCACCCCGTGGGCCACCTTCCGTCGGGATCCGACCGTCGCCGCGGGCCCGGTCATACCCGCGGCTCTTCCCCCGGCCGATACGCCCCGCGCACCCCCGCACCGCCGGCAGAAAGACCCCCACCCCCATGAACATCACCGTACTGGGACAAGGCTATGTAGGGCTCCCCCTGGCCATGCGCGCGGCCGAGGTCGGGCATCAGGTCGTCGGCTACGAGCCGGACCCCTCCCGCTGCGCGCTCCTGTGCTCCGGCGAATCGTACGTCGAGGACGTCCCGTCCCACCGGCTGCGGACGGCGATCGACTCCCGCGCCTACCGGGCCACATCCGACTCAGCGGACCTCAAGGGCTTCGATGTCGCCGTCATCACGGTCCCCACACCGCTGACCGATCGGGCACCCGATCTGACGTGCGTCCGCGCCGCGGCCCGTACGCTGGCGGAGTTCATCGAGCCGGGTTGCACCGTGGTACTGGAGTCGACCACCCATCCGGGCACGACCCGTGACGTTCTCGTCCCCCTGCTCGAAGAGGGCTCCGGCTTTGCCGCCGGCCGTGACTTCTCGGTCGGGTTCAGCCCGGAGCGCATCGATCCGGGCAATGCCGTCTGGCGGTTCGAGAACACGCCCAAGGTCGTCGCCGGACTCACCGCCGACTGTCTCCGACGGGTCCGCTCCTTCTACGACTCCCTCGTCGAGCAGACCGTGCCCGCCCGCGGGTTGGAGGAGGCCGAACTCGCCAAGGTCTTCGAGAACACCTTCCGTCACGTCAACATCGCGCTGGTCAACGAACTCGCCAAGCTGGGGCACCTCCTGGGCATCGACGTCGGGGACGCCCTCGACTGCGCGGGGACGAAACCCTTCGGCTTCATGCGGTTCACACCGGGCCCCGGGGTGGGCGGCCACTGCCTGCCGATCGATCCCGTGTACCTCTCCCACCACGTGCGCCAACAACTCGGTGAAACGTTTCGTTTTGTCGAGCTCGCGCAGGAGGTGAACGAGCGCCAACCCGCCTATGTGGTGGAGCGCCTCCAGAACGCCCTGAACCAGAGCGGCAAGTGCCTCAAGGGCGCCCGGATCCTCGCACTGGGCCTGACCTACAAGGCCGGGACTTCGGACACCCGTGAGTCCCCGGCCCGAAGCGTCGTCGATCTCCTCACCGCCAAGGGGGCGCTTTGCACCACCGTCGACCCTCATCTCGCCACGGCACCCGATGCCGACCACCTCGCCGAGATGACGCCCGAGGACCTCACTGCGGCAGACGCGGTCGTTGTGCTCACCGACCACCCCGAGTTCGACTTCGAGGCCGTGCACCGGCTCGCCCCGTACGTGCTGGACACGCGCCGGGTGATACGGGTCGGCGATCACATCGAACACCTGTAGTCCCACCGCCGAAACCCCACGACCAGAGCGAGGCACGCATGTCCGAGAACTCCCAACTCGCCCGTACCGGCTCGGCAGCCGGTGCCATCATCGTCGGCGGAACGGTGGTCACCGGATGGTGGCTCCTGGGCATCGCCGCCCTCGTCGTCTGCGCGGGTGCCGTCCTGATCCGGTTGGGCTTCCGCCGCGACCGGACGGCCGGCGAACGATGACTCCCAGACCCCTCGCCGCCCATCCGCACCATTCCGGCACGGTACTCGCCGGGGCCATCGCCTTGACCGCGGCTGCTGCTTGGGCGGCGCAGCACGCCATCGCCGCAACCCACTTCGGTGATGCGACCCGTGGTCGGCTCGGCGCCGTGTGGGCGGTCACCTTCGTCCTGCTGATGGCCCAGACCGTGATGTACCACTTCGACCGCCCCCATCGCGCCACCCCCCGCAGCGCGAGGAGGCTGGCGGATCTCCACGTGGCCGTCCTCGTCCCCGTGTACAACGAGGACGACGGCTATCTCCGCCTCGGGCTCCGGTCCCTTCTGGAGCAGACGAGACTGCCCGACAGCGTGCACGTCGTCGACGACGGATCGACCAGTACCGAGTACCCCGAGGTGCGCGCATGGTGGCTGGAGGCAGCGCGGCAGGCGGGGGTGCACACCACCTGGCGCCGAGTGGCCAACGGAGGGAAACGTCATGCGCAGGGACATGGGGTACGGGCGAGTCCGCAGGCCGATGTCTACGTCACGCTCGACAGCGACAGCTGCCTCGCTCCCAACGCCATCGCGGAAATACTCATTCCGTTCCGTCGGCGCTCCGTCCAGTCCGTGGCGGGAATCGTTCTCGCGACCAACCACCGGGCCAATCTGCTGGCCCGGATCACCGACCTCTGGCTGTTGACAGGCCAGTTGGTCGACCGATCCGCACTGTCCACCGTGGGGGCCGTGCTCGTGAACTCCGGTCCCCTGGCCGCGTATCGGGCGGGCGTCATCCGCGACAACCTCGACGCCTATTTGAGCGAGACGTTCCGCGGTCGACCGGTGACCATGTCGGACGACAGTCTCCTGACCCTCTACGCGCTGCTGCGCGGCAAGACCGTCCAGCAACCGACGGCCGTCGTCTTCTCCGCCATGCCCGAGAAGTTCGGCCATCTGTGCCGGATGTACTTGCGCTGGATGCGCGGCTCGACCATCCGGTCCCTGTGGCGGATGCGCTATCTGCCACTGGACGGCGTGGCCTACTGGATCCATCTGCTGCGCTGGTTCCAGGTCGCCCTGTCGACATCGATCCTGGTCTGGCTGCTGGTGGTCGAGCCGCTGAAGTACGACAACGCCCCAGACTCCTCGTTCCTCCTGATCCCGTTCCTCATCGGCTGGGCCCAGGGGCTGCGGTATCTGAGCATCATCCGCTCCGACGAACGCATCCGCTCACGGATCGTGACCTGGATGCTGATGCCGCTGGCGGTGGTGTTCGCCTGGACGGTACTGCGTTTCATGCGCTGGTACGGGGCCGCCACCTGCGCCAACACCGGCTGGGGAACCAGGCAGGGGGGTGCCGAGGTCTCCTTGGGCGGCCAGCCGGCGACGGCTACCGGGGACGCACCGAGTGTGCAGGGCGGAGGCGAGCCGATAGGGCGGGTGGACGTTCCCTTCGACACGGGGGCGTTCCCGGGAGTGTTTCCGGGGCAGTTCCCCTCCCCCGCGTACCGTCATCCACCCGGTCCGCAGCCGGAATCGCTCGTCGAAACCACCCTTGAGCTGCGCGTCCATCCGGTCCCCGCACGGTGATCCACCGATCCCCTCGTCCCTGCGGTGACGCAATCCCATCGAACAGGTGCCCCCAGGGCCCCGCCTCGCCCGGTCGGTGCCGTCCCGTCCTCAGCGATCGCCACCGGCCGGGCCGGCCGGGGACCTGTCGAGCAGTTGACGCACATGGGTGCGGAACCGGTCCAGGCGCTGCGCCGCCTCCGCCGGGCTGATGGCGGGCTCGTACACCGCGGCCGGCTCCCACCGGGGCACCGCCTGTTCGACGGTGAGCCCCGGCTCGATCCCCATCCGGGCCACGGCGCCGACACCGAGCGCGGTGGCGTCCGGGAGCGCCGAGACCTCGATCGGGAGCTGGAGCAGGTCGGCCTGGGTCTGCATCAGCAGGGCGGAGCGGGTCAGACCGCCGTCGACGCGCAGCACGCTGAGGGGGCGGCCCAGATCGGTGGCGGCTGCTCCTGCCAACTCGGTGACCTGGGCCGCGATGCCCTCGCACAGTGCACGGACCAGATGGCCGGGTTTGGTGTCCAGACCGAGCCCGCTGAGCGAGCCGCGCACATCGCCGCGCCACCAGGGGGCCGCGAGTCCAGCGAGCGCGGGAACGAAGGTCACTCCCCCGGCATCCGCTACGCCCGACCCGATCGGGTCGAGGTCGGCGGCTCCGGAGATCACTCCGAGGTCGGTGAGCCAACGCACGGCGGAGGCCACGGTGTACACCTGGCCGTCGAGGCAGTAGTCGGTGCGACCGCCCAGTCGCCAGGCCACACAGCTGACGAGACCGCTGCTGGTGCGCAGCGGAGTGCTTCCGGTCTGCGCGAGCAGGAAGGCCCCGGTGCCGTACGTGCACTTGGCCGTTCCCGGTTCGGTGACGCTCTGCGCCAACAGGGCCGCCTGCTGGTCGACGAGCAGGCCGGTGAGCGGGATGTCCGTACCGAAGGCGGTCGTGGTGCCCACCGGTCCTGCCGAGTCGACGACTTCCGGCATGGGCTCCGAACCGAGCCCGAAGATCTCCCGTGCGCGCGCCGACCAGGTGACGTCGTCGAGGTCGAGGAGTTGGGTACGGCCGGCGGTGGCCGCGTCGGTGACGAAGGCCCCGGTCAGCCGGTGGACCAACCAGGCGTCGGTAGTGGTGACCACTCCTTCGCGGGTCTGTTCCCTTCGTACCCAGGCCATCTTGGGAGCCGCGAAGTAGGGGTCGAGGGGGAGCCCGGTGAGCCGGGTGAGTTCGTCGGCGCGTGGGGACAGCTCCGCACAGATCGACTCGGCCCGGCGGTCCTGCCACACGATGGCCTCGGTCAGGGGGGTCCCACTGGAGCGGTCCCATGCCAGCACCGTCTCGCCCTGGTTGGCCAGGCCGACGGCGGCCACGGGCTCGCCGGCCTCCGCGAGGGCCCGTCGACCGGCTTCGACGACGGAGTCGAGGAGGGCCATCGGGTCCACTTCCACCCGGTCGCCGGGCCCGTACCGTGGGTACACCGCTACGGTCCCGGTGCCGATGACCCCGCGCTCAGGGCATATGACCAGGGCTTTGGTGCCCGATGTGCCTTGGTCAACGGCGAGTACGGCGCTGGACATGGGTCACCCGGTTCTTCAGCTGGCGGGATCATCGATCATCACGAATGTGTCAAGAACTCCTTGATCGATGATCGTTGACGACTTGCCAGGTTGGAACAAGTGAGCGGATACGTCAAGGTGACTTCCTGAGACCGGTGTTGATCGTCGTTGACCGTCAATGCACACGTCTTTTCATCGATCCGTAGCAATCAACTTCTTGTCGTTGTCGTCGGGTTGAGTAAGATCGGCGCGCATACGCGGAGTGGATCGAGACAACCACGCCGCGCCCACCCCCCACCCGTCCCTATGAGGACCCATGACGACCTTTGTGCGACATCCAAGCCGACGCAGACCGATGGGGGCGGCGGCGGACTGATGTCCCAGGACCAGTTCCGCCCGGTGTACCACCCGGCGGGCCATGACAACGAGCTGCGCTCCGCCATGCAGGACTTAAGGACGGGCCGCTGGTTGTCGATGCGCAACCTGCTCAACTCCACCTCGGACTGGGGCATGTGGACCCAGCGCACCCAGGTACTGGCCGCGGTCGCGGCCGGCTCCGATGCCGTGCACGCCTGGCGGACCGAGGAACCTGCCTCACTGTCCGCGATCGTGATGCACTGCCGGGTGTCGGTCGAGCGCGCGCTCAGGGCACATCGTGAGGGCCACCCGCGGACTCAGGACCTGTGGCACGAAGCGTGGGACGCCTGTCGCATCGCGGCTCATCAGGCCCCCAACGACCCGGTGCCGTGGGTGTGCTTGCTCGCGCTCGCCCAGCTCGACGACAAGCAACGGTTGGAGGAACACCGACAGGTCCCCCCGGGCCCCATGTTGTTCCCCGGCCCTTGGGGGCTACTGGCAGAAGCCCACAAGCGTGACCCGTTCAACCGCGAGGCGTACCACCGCATGCTCCAGTTCGTGTACAGCCGCAAATCCGGCGGTGGGCACCTCTCGGAGGCGGTGAACTTCGTCCTGTGGGCGGCGTCCGCCGCTCCCGTCGGCTCCGCGATCCTTGCGCTACCGCTCTACGTACGGGTGGAGCGCTATCGCAGGGACAACGGGCACGAGCGGGCGCTCGATCTGCATTGGGTGACCGACGATGCAACGCGTGAGGCTGTTGTGGCGTTGGAGTCGTGGTTCGACCGTGTCGATCCCACTCAGGCTTCGCTCCTCGACCTCAACCACCTCGCCCACGCGCTGTGGGGAGCGGGACGGTTCATCGAGGCCGCCCGGGTCTTCAAGGCCCTCGGCCCCTACTACACCGCACCCCCCTGGCTGTACCGCTCGCAAAGTCCCGGTGACGCGGCCCTCGCGGAGGACGTCTACCTCCGCGCACGCGCCCGGTGCCTGAGCGCCGCTCGCGACGCGGGCCACTGACCACTCATCCAAGGCATTTACCAGACATCACCTTTCCCCCGGAGGTATTTCCATGTCCATACCCGGACCAAGATGGTCGAATTCGACCTCTGCGGCCCCGATCGACGAAGAGGAACGGTTGAGGGAACTGGGCTACCAACCCGTTCTCGCCCGCCGCATGGGAGGCTTCGGCAACTTCGCCATCAGCTTCTCCGTGATCTCCATCCTCTCCGGATGCATGACGCTCTACGCCTTCGGCATGAACACCGGCGGACCGGCCGTCATGATGTGGGGCTGGGCGATCGTCGGTCTGTTCGTCCTCTGCGTGGGCATGGCACTGGCCGAGGTGACCAGCGCCTACCCCACGTCCGGTGCGCTCTACTACATGGCGGACCGGCTCGGCGGACGCAAGTGGGGCTGGTACACCGGCTGGTTGAACCTCCTGGGGTTGCTCGGAGCGATCGCCGGCATCGACTACGGCGCCGCACTGTTCACCGGTGCACTGCTGCACCTCCAGTGGGGATTCGAGCCCACCCCCGAAACCACGATGCTCATCTTCATCTGCATCCTGCTGCTGCACGCCACCTTGAACCTCTTCGGTGTGAAGCTGGTCAGCGTGCTGAACTCGATCAGCGTCTGGTGGCACCTCGGCGGCGTCGCCCTCATCGTCGGCGTACTGGCCGTCGTGCCGAAGAACCACCAGTCCCCCGAGTTCGTGTTCACCGAGTTCGTCAACAACACCGGATGGGAGAACCCCATCTACGTCGCGGCGATCGGTCTGCTGCTCGCCCAATACACCTTCTCGGGCTACGACGCCTCCGCGCACCTCTCTGAAGAGACGTCCAACGCCTCCACGACCGCCGCCCAAGGCATCGTGCGCGCGATCTGGGTCTCCTGGATCGCCGGATTTGCGCTGCTGGCGGGTCTGACCTTCGCCATCCAGGACTACGACGGCGCACTCAACAGCTCATCCGGGGTGCCCCCGGCCCAGATCCTGTTGGACGCACTCGGCACCGGTGGAGCCACGGCGCTCCTGCTCGTGATCATCGTCGCCCAGCTCTTCTGCGGCAATGCCGAGGTCGCTGCGGCGAGCCGGATGGTCTTCGCCTTCAGCCGGGACAACGCACTGCCCGGCTCGGCCCTGTGGCGGAAGGTCAGCAGCAAGACGCAGACCCCCGTGCCCGCGGTGTGGCTGTCGGTGGGATTCGCGTGTGTGCTGGCCCTCCCGTCGCTCTACTCCACGACCGCCTATGGAGCAGTGACCGCGATCAACGTCATCGGCATCACGCCCGCGTACGTGATCCCGGTCTACCTCAAGCTGCGGGCGGGCGACCGCTTCGAGCCGGGGCCGTGGAGCCTCGGCAAGTGGAGCAAGCCCATCGGCTGGATCGCCGTGGTGTGGGTGGCGTTCGTGACGGTCCTCTTCCTGCTCCCGCAGTCGAGTCCGGTCACGGTCGACACCATGAACTACGCCTCGGTGGCGCTGATCACCGTGCTGACCCTGGCGACCGTCTGGTGGTTCGTCGCACGCGGATCGTACGGAACGCCGAAGGCATACGGGTCCGCTCGCGAGCAGGCCGAACTGTCGGACCAGATCGTTTGACGCCTCTGAGGTGAAACCCCACGGGGTCCGGCCCACTCGGACGGAGGGCCGGGCCCCGTGCTGCTGTCCCGGTCGATGTCAGTGCGGTACGAGATGCTGACGGTCCGACACCTCGGTCACCGGGAGGCTGACATGACCCATCGCGAACTCGCCGCTGCGCAGGCGTACCTACGACTGCTCCAGACCACCCGGGCCGTCCTCGACGGCCCGTCACACCCTCCGATGGCCCTGCCGTTCCTCGCCGGGCCGATCGCGGAGGCGGACGAAGCCCTGGGCGAACTGGGCATGGCGGGAAACGAGGCTGCGTTCTTCCGCCTGGTGGCGGATCTCCAGCCGGGGTCGGGTGAGGTCCGCTCCGGCTGACATCGAGACGAGTGAGCGCCGGGTGGTGCGGGGGCGGAGCGAGGTGAGCCGGCGCGGAGGCCCCTGGTGCGGGGGCATCGAGGGAGTGGCCCTCGCCGACTCGGCCTCGTCATCACGAGCCCGGACACCTCAGTCGACGAACAGGTTCCGTTCCCATTCGGCGAGGGAATCGCGGTGCTGCACCGCACGGCTGGCGAAGTACGAGCGGTCACCCACGGGGATCTCCAGCACCTGGCTGGTGAAGAGGAGCAGCCAGCGTTCGTCGGTCAGGCGGGCCCGACCGGAGGAGACCGCTCGAAGGAAGGGGTCCAGGTGATCCACGACGACGTGGTCGAACACCCAGTCGTCGAGCAGCACCCGAACCATGTCCGGTCGCTGCCCGTGACCCATGAGGCCGATGTACACCTCGACATCGATCAGGTCGCCCACCCATTCGACGAACCAGGACGGCTCCTCGGTTCGCCGGGTCCAGTCGCCGCCCGTGGCTCCGAGGGACCGCAGGGCCGCTTCGACCCGGCGCACCGGTTCGATGTCGGATTCCGAAGCGTCCATTCCCCCTCCTCCTTTGACCACCTGGTTCACGAGGTCCGATGTGCGTCGAGCGTGCACTGCCGAGGGACACACGCGTCACCCATGAGAGAGTCTGCGAGCACGGCAGGTTTGACGCACACAGAAGCTGTCCATGTGATGCGTGTGGTGCAACGAACCATGTGTTGTGTGGGTTCCATGTGACCCCTGCCACCGCCGGGCTCTCCGTGCCGAGCACCTTCCGTACGATGGGGGTTGCTTGACACCGCCGTAGCCGTTCCGGCTCCGCAGCAGGGGCTGTTGAACACACAGCCCGAGCCTCATTCTGGCAGTAACTTTCACCATCTTCGCCAGACTCTACCAATATTCTTGATCGTTGATCATGCCATGCCGAGCACTCCACCGCAGCCCGGAGCACCCTCCGTCCAGACCTCCTGCCCAGGGTCAACGGAGATCAAAATGATGCCCGACGATGGCCTCCTCGCAGCTGCAAATACGACTTCCCAGGCCCGTGTGCAGCCTGATCCGTCGTACCCATGGCCGCCGGGGGAACAGATGCCGCTGACCCCGAACGATCTCGCCCCGAGGGCCCGTCGATCGGCCGAGCGCCGCGACTCTTCGCAGCTCTTTGCAGGCCAACGGGCCCTGGAAATTGGCTCGTTGTTTCAGAAACTTCATTGGTCTATACCTTGACTCGCCCCCACTCGGGACGCTTCAGTGTGGTCTACACCCCCGCCACGGCGTGCCGGGCGAACCCCGTTCCCTCGGGTTTCGCCGGCATGTCCGCTGACGCACGAAAGGGATAACTCGTGCTCAAAGATCGTATGAAGGCGCTGATGGTCGGCGTCGTTGCGGCCGGTTCCTTGGCAGCGACGGTTCTCGTGCCGACCGCAACGGCTTCTGCCGCTTCACCCGCGGACGATTGCGCCATCGCACCCAGTTGGGTCGCCGGCGCGAACTACCAGACCGGTGACATCGTCAAGTACACCGACGGTGAGGTGTACATCGCCGAGCGCAACAACCCGGGCTACAACCCGGTTGTCAGCACGCACTATTGGGACGCGTACACCTGCGGCACGGGTGGGAACCCGAACCCCAACAGCTTCGTGGTGAGCGAGGAACAGTTCAACCAGATGTTCCCTCGCAGGAATCCGTTCTACACCTACAAGGGTCTGACGGACGCCATGAAGGCGTTCCCCAAGTTCGCCCACACCGGCACGGACACGATGCGCAAGCAGGAGGCCGCGGCCTTCCTCGCCAACATCAGCCATGAGAGCGGTGGGCTCTTCTACATCACGGAGATCAACAAGGACAACTACCCCCACTACTGTGACACCACCCAGCCCTACGGCTGTCCTGCGGGCGGTTCGGCCTACTACGGCCGCGGCCCCATTCAGCTGAGCTGGAACTTCAACTACAAGGCCGTCGGTGACTGGCTGGGCATCGATCTGTTGAACCACCCGGAGAAGGTGGAGACGGACCCCGCGATCAGCATGATGACGGCCCTCTGGTACTGGAACACCCAGGACGGCCCCGGCCCGGTCACCGGCCACGACGCCATGGTCAGCGGCGCCGGCTTCGGCCAGACCATCCGTTCGATCAACGGTTTCCTGGAGTGCGACGGCAAGAACCCGGCGCAGGTCCAGAGCCGGATCAACCGGTACAAGAACTTCACCCAGATCCTGGGAGTGCCCACCGGCGCGAACATCTCTTGCTGATCGGCCCACCCGCTGATCAACCGCCGCACTAAGGCATGGAACGGGCCGGAGGACACACCTCCGGTCCGTTCCGCCGTTCCTCCCGGCCGCCGGGGGAAGGAGGCCCCTCAACAGTGCGGGGCGGTACGGGCGGACCTCGATCGCCCCGTTCTGCCGGCGGCCGGCACTACTCTTCTTCGTTTCGGCGAATGCGGTACGGCATTTCGGGCAGACGCTGCTCAGCGCAGGAACGAGCCCCCGCGCCCGGTCCCGTACCGGATCTGCCCGCTCACCGCCCCGAGGCTCGGAGAGCTGATGCACCGGTGTCAGTTCCGGGCGGTGATCGAACCGAATTGAGGAGTCGCTCGTGATCGTTGTCGGAATCATCGCCGTCTGCGCGGTACTGGCCGTGCTGGCCTTCTTCCTGCCGCGCCTCTCCCGCCATCCCGAACGTGGAACCCAACGCACGCTCGGCCTGGGATCGCGCGCCGGTGGCAAGGCACCGGGGATCCTGGGCCGGCTCCTCAGCAAGCCGTTCCACAGCAGCTCGCGCGCCGTGAGCCGGAGCAGTTCCGCGGGCCGTCGGGCACGGTGGCGCCTGCCGTTCTGAGCGTCTCCCCCTGGGTGTTCCCGGCACGGTGGTGAGGCACCGCCCCTCCAGCAGTGGGCCTGTCGAGGGGCGACTCAGTTCACACCGACGGTATAGACGCTCGTCACCGACGCTGCGACGCGCACCAACTCCTCGCGTATCGCGGGTGGAGTGAGCACCTCCAGTTGTTCACCGAAGGCGAGCAGCATCCTGGTCTCCACAACGCTGTCGAATGCCAGCTCGGCGCTCAACCAGTCCTCCCCATCCGGGACGAGGTCTCCGACGATCCGGCCCGAGGCCAGGCACTGGAGGAGCGTCAGAGCGTCCCTGTGCAGCCGTACGGCCACCCGTAGTGCACAACGCCGCTCTTCGGCTTCGCAGCTCATCGCCCGCCACACGTCTGCCAACTCCCAACCGGGCCGTCTGCGCACCGGTTCATCGATGACGGACGCTTCGACCACCCGGTCCGCACGGAACAGCCGCGGAGACCCCGACTTGTCGGCCACCAGATACCAGACCCCCGCCTTCACCACGAGCCCATAGGGGTCGAGGACGTAGTTCCCGGGCTCAACGGCACCACTGCGGCGATAGCGCAGGGCCAGTCGACGGTCGGTGAAGACTGCGGAGTTGAGTACGTCGAGATCGACCGCGGGTCTGGGTCTGGGCAGCCAGCGCTCCGGATCGACCAGGATGCGACGGCTCGTCAGTTCTGCCGCAGGGCGATGGGGAGCGGGTATCGCCGCCATGACCTTGCGGAGCGCGGACCCCAACGCCGCGTCAAGCCCGAGCGCCGCATGGGTCCCCCGGGTCGTCAGGACGAACAGGGCCCGGGACTCGTCCTCCGTCAGGCCGGTGACGTCGGTTCTAAACCCCGGCAGCAGTGCGATGCCTCCGTGGCGCCCCCGCTCGGTGTAGATGGGGACGCCGGAGGCCGACAGCGCCTCCACATCGCGGTAGATGGTGCGTACGGACACCTCAAGACGTGCGGCGAGATCAGCCGCTTGCACCAGACCGCGCGTCTGGAGGAGCAGGATGATCGAGAGAAGGCGGTCGGACTTCACGGGCGCAGACTCTCCGGAAAACATGACGGGGGTTGTCAGGTTACTCCTCGAAGGTGCAGACGTTCGAGCACTCGATTCCACACACAGGAGATCGACCAGATGAATGACCCTCGTCCGTTGTACGAGCGTGCAGCCGACCAGTTCGCCACTCTGTTGGAGACGGTGACACCGCTCAGGCTCGGCGATCCGACACCGTGCTCGGAGTTCGACGTTCGGGCACTGCTCCTGCACAGTGTGAACGGGCTGCACCTGATGGCGCACATCGGGGAGAACGGTGACTGGAAGTCGGCGCCCCCGCCGGTGTCCGCCATTGCCGACGACGCTTGGCGCGGGGCGTACGAGGATGCGCACCGCCGCTTCGGCAAGGCGTGGTCGGACGACGCGAAGTTGGGCTCGACGGTCTCGTCGCCGTGGGCCGAGGAGACCGTGGGGGCCGCGATGATCGGCTTCGCCCTGTTGGAGACCGTGGTGCACGGCTGGGATCTGTCCGAGGCCCTGGGTCGACCGGCACAGTTGGATCCGACGCTGGCTGAAGCGGTCATCCCCATCGCACATGATGCGCTCCCTGCCGACAGGCGCGGCGGCGCGGTGCCCTTCGGAGCCGTCCGCGAAGCGCCTGCGGGGGCTGATGCCTATGATCGACTGGCGGCGTGGTTGGGCCGGGAGGTGCCTGACCGGCCCCGCGTCTGAGCCGACCGGTTCCGCTGACTGCACGAGTCCACGTAACGCACGAGGTCCCATAGCGCAGGTCCTGGCGCTCCATGGATTCCGGCAGCACCGGCTACCGGGACTTCACCCACCGACCGGTGTCGAACACCCGCTCCGCCCACCATCACAGCCGTGCGGAGCGGGTGTTTCGCACACCCACGTGCTGTACGCGACGGCCCGCGCCTTCATCTGACCGGCTCGGGACGCCCTCATGGCAGATCGGCTGATGCACACCCGGGATACGGGCCCGTTGATGTCCACGACTGACCCCATTTGCGTCGCTCCACGAGGGCCATCGGAGTGATTTCATCTGTTTTGCCCAAACTCGGTGGCTCTTTGCTCCGAACCCTGTACGGACAGCAGCCCATGCCGGGCGAACCCCCTACAAGGAGCATTGACATGCGAATCTCCGTCGTCGCGGTCCCCGTCTGTTTGGTCGCCGCTCTGGCCGCGCCCGCAACGGCCTTCACGGAATCAGCCACCTCCGCAGCGTCGGGTCCCGAGCGTCACCACGGTCGTGCCCTGGCCGCACCCAGGGCACTGACCGCGTACGGACTGACCACCGACCAGCGACTGGTCCGGTTCGGTGTCGAAAAACCGTCGGCGACCACGTCGGTGGGTACGCTCAGCGGTCTGGCGGGTGACACCAAACTGATCGGCATCGACTTCAGGGTCCAGAACCTCAAGCTGTACGGAGTCGGCGACCAGGGAGGCATCTACACCATCGGGACCAACAACGCGCGTGCGGTGAAGGTCTCGCAGCTCACGATCGCACTCTCCGGGACGTGGTTCGGCGTCGACTTCAACCCGGCGGCCGACAGGCTCCGGGTGGTGAGTGACACCGGACAGAACCTCCGGCACAACATCAATGACTCGACGGGAACGATCGGCACGGTCGCCGACGGCGTGCTCAGCAATCCGACGGTGCCGCCCTCCACCGCCAAGGGCATCACCGGGGCCGCGTACACGAACAACGACCTCAACACCGCGACCGCGACAACGCTCTTCGACCTCGACACACTGACTGATCGGCTCTCCCTCCAGTCACCGGCCAACGCCGGGAGCCTCGCCCCCACGGGAGGGCTCGGTCTCCATGCGGAGCCGAGCGCTGGATTCGACATCTACTTCGCCCCCGAGCAGGGCACGAACCACGGCTTCGCCACACTGCGCAGCGGCAGTAGACACCGCCTGTACCAAGTCAATCTGTTGACGGGCGCGACCCGCAGCCTCGGTTCCTTCCCCACCGATCGACAGGTCGCCGACATCGCCCTCCCGCTCGACCAGGGCTAGGCCGCGCCGCGCGTCCGGTCTTGCACGCGGAGGTGGGTCGGTCATCGGGGGATGGCCGACCCGCTTCCGCAGTGCTCGCCGCGCCGAGTACCGACTACTTGGGCATCAGCACGGTGTCGACGATGTAGACGGTCGCGTTGGCGGTCTTCACATTGCCGCAGACCACCTTCGAGGTGTTGTTGACCGTGTACGCCTCTCCAGAACCGGTGGCGGTGATCTTCCCCTTCTGGAGGGTTTCGAAGTTGCCGTTCTCCAGTTGTGCAGGAGTCACGTCCTGGCCGACGACGTGATAGGTGAGGATCTTCGTCAGCATGGCCTTGTCCGCGAGCACCTTGTCGAGGTCGGCCTTCGGGATCTTCGCGAAGGCGTCGTTCGTGGGTGCGAAGACGGTGATCCCCTGGGCGTTGTTGAGGGTGTCGACCAGTCCTGCCTGCTTGACTGCCGCAACCAGGGTCGACAGTGCGGGATTGTTCGAGGCGGCCGTCGCGACGGGGTCCTTGGCCATCCCGTCGAAGGAGCCCGATCCCTGCTTCGGGACGGAGGCACAGGCCGTGCCGAACGGCTGGTCACCCACCGCAGCGTCATCGGGCGCGGCCGACTCCTGGGCCTGCGAGTCGTCCGTGCTCGCCTCGGCAGCGGAGTCCGAGGACGACTCCTTGCCCGAGTCGGAGCAGGCCGCCAGGGCGAACGGCAGGATCGTCGCGGCGGCGACAGCGGCGGCGGTGCGGCGGAAGCGAAGGGCGTTCATCGAAACTCCATGAGATGTCGAGTTCTTCGGCAGGACTGCGAGCCGTCTGTGGTTGGGAGGGGCGGTCGGTCACGACTGCGCTCCTCTCGACGGGCAGAACCTGCTCACACTCGGCATTCGGAGCCGACGGCGGGGCGGATTGGTCAGTCAACGGATCGAATGACGACGGCGGAACGGGTTGACGCGCAATGGGACCCCGCCCGCAGCACCTTCGACCGCCGCCCGCCCGCGTGATCGCACCCGCTGTCCGACCCGACCGTCACCTCGCGCCCGCCGCGCTCTCAGTCCAGCACTCGACCTCCGGGGAGCGCAGTTCAAAACTGGAAACACACTCGTCACAAATGAACCGGAATAGAGCCCCAACTCCCCCTGTTTGACGCTGATATGAATGTGGGAGTGGCAATCAGCGCCATCGATTCCGACAACCAGGTCGATGCCACCGTCCGGCTCGCCAAGGAAGCGGCAGCCGCCGGGCTCCGTTCCGCATGGTTCGGACAGGGCTTCGGCATCGACTCACCTCAACTGGCGGCGATCGTCGGCCGCGAGGTCCCCGATCTCCAGGTGGGGACGTCAGCGATTCCCGTCTTCGGACGCCATCCGCTGGTGGTGTCCAGCCAGGCACTCACGGCCCAGGCAGCCACGCACGGCCGCTACCATCTCGGTCTCGCACTCGGCACTCGTCTGCTGACCGAGGACGGCATGGGCATCCCCTTCGAACGGCCCATCGGCCGCCTGCGCGAGTTCCTCGTGGTGCTCCGCCAACTGACCGAGACCGGAACCACGGACTTCCAGGGCGAACTGATCAGCGCGACCACTCCGCTTCCCGCCCACGTACCCGGGGCCACAGGGGGCGTACCACTCCTCGTGGCCGCCATGGGTCCCCAGGCACTGCGGGTCAGCGGTGAGCTGGCCGACGGGATCCTGCCCTATCTGGCCGGCCCGCGCGCCCTGGCCGAGCACATCGTGCCGGCGGTCACCGCCGCCGCCAGCGCGGCCGGCCGCCCCGCACCGAGGATCGTGGCCATCGTGAACGGGGTGGTGACGGACGACGTCGACTCCGTACGTGAGCGGGCCGCCGAGCAACTCGCCTTCTACGAGCAGATCCCGTCGTACGCACGGGTGATCGAACTCTCCGGAGGCAAAAGGGCCGTTGATGTGGCGGCGATCGGCGACGAGGCGACGGTCAGCGCGGAGATCCAGCGCTATCTGGACGCCGGGGCGACGGAGGTCGTCTTCGCAGACACGGAAGTCGCCGGAGACGCCGACCGACGCCGCACCTGGTCGCTGCTGGGCGAACTCGCAGCCGAGCGGTCCTGACACGGACCACCCAAGGGGGGCCCGTCGACCCGATGGGGCCCGGCACGCGCTTCGGTGTGTGCCGGGCCCCTGGTTCAGGCGATGTGCCGCATGTTCCAGCCGGTGTTGGGCCAGAGGGGTTCGGTCAGATCACTGGGGAAGCTGCCTCCTCGTCCTCCGAAGAGACGCAGCCCGCCAGTGTCGAGCTCGACGACCAAGTCGGCCGCGCCGTCGCGGTTGTAGTCACCGACTGTCAGTTCGTCGACGTAGGCCCAGTTGCTCGACCCCAGCATCACGAAGGGTGCGAAGCTGCCGTTGCTGTTGCCGTTGTACCGGTAGAGGTTGTTCGCAGCGATGCGCAGCAGGTCGGTCTTGCCATCGCCGTCGAAGTCGGCTGCGGCGAGATGCTGGGTGCCGCCCCAGGTGTTGTCCGGCCAGGCGCTGACTCCTGCGGCTAGGCAGTGTCTGATGGCTCTTTGATGAGGTCGCGTAGCCAGATCACGATGGCTGCTGTGGCCAGGGTGCCGTTGAAGATGTAGTCGCGTTTGT
>NZ_JBEXVD010000043.1:0-34317 GCF_040638655.1 Streptomyces sp. NPDC005963
CATCAAACAGCACGATCTCCACTGCAGAAGGACCCGGATGCGCCATATCATCAAGGTACCGACTAACACTGGGGATTTCAGGCGCATCACACTAGTGCTGTGACCGGAAAGGTTTGCCGTGGGGCCCGCGGCGTTCGGTGCGGTGCATCGCAAGGCGGAGGTCCACGGCTCGTACTGGACGTACTCGCGTGGTCCGACAACACGGCGAGGTGCCGTGCCGGGCGTCGCGGGCCGGTGAAGGTTTCCGGTCACAGCACTAGATGCCCTGCCAGTCGGGCTTGGCGGCGAAGGTCGCGCGGAAGTAGTCGGCCAGCTTCAGCTGGGACGCCGCCGCCTCGTCGACCACCACGGTGGCGTGCGGGTGGAGCTGGAGCGCCGAGGCCGGCACCAGCGCGGACAGGGGGCCCTCGACCGCGAGCGCGACGGCGTCGGCCTTGGACTCGCCGGTGGCCAGGAGGACCAGATGGCGGGCCTCCAAGATGGTGCCGATCCCCTGGGTGATCACGTGGTGCGGCACGTCGTCGATGCTGTCGAAGAACCGTGCGTTGTCCTTGCGGGTCTGCTCGGTGAGCGTCTTGATGCGGGTGCGGGAGGCGAGCGAGGAGCAGGGCTCGTTGAAGCCGATGTGCCCGTCGGTGCCGATGCCCAGCAGTTGGAGGTCGACCCCGCCCGCGGTGGCGAGCGCCTGGTCGTACACCCGGCAGGCCGCTGCGACGTCATCGGCAGCGCCGTCGGGCCCCATGAAGGAGGACTCGGTGAGCCCCAGCGGTTCGATGACCTCGCGGAGCACGACCGAGCGGTAGGACTCCGGGTGCCCGTGGGGCAGCCCGACGTACTCGTCGAGCTGGCAGATCCGCGCCAGGGACGCGTCCACCTCGCTGGCGCGCACCTTGGCGGCGAAGGCTTCGTAGATCGGCAGCGGAGTCGAGCCGGTCGCCACACCCAGCAGGGCGTCGGGCTTGCGGCGCAGCAGGTCGGCCATGGCCTCGGCGATCAGCTCGCCGCCGGCGGCGGAATCCGGAACGATGACAACTTCCACGAAGATCCCTGTCTCTGTGTGCGGCTCATGTGCGCAATGGTGTAGACCAATCTACCGGGTGTATGGGGTCGCTGTCGCGTATCGGGACGTGTGGGCATGACCATGCGAGACCAATGGACGCGCCGTACCCCTGCAAGTCGGTGCGATTCGGACGTCCATCGTGCTCTGCCCGAACGGCCGGCCCTCCGCCGACGAGCCGGAACGGCCATTCCGGCGAGCGATTCACCCGGTCGACCGCCTATGGTTTCCGGCCAAGTCGGCGACCCATCTGGTGCGCACGTCCTGCATCGAGGCTGCGCCCGGCGGGATCCTCGCCGGGTGCAGGCACCGACGTCTCAGCCTTGGGCCCCCTCTTCGGTCAGCGCGTCGAAGTGTGCCTTCTGCGCCGGGTAGTACGCATCGAACGACGGCAGGGCTGCGCCCTGCTGCGCCGCGACGAACCTGTCCAAGTAGAACTCCCAGCCCGGTCCGATATCACCGAGACCGATCCGCCCGTCCGCCGGCAGATGATGCAGCAACTCGACCCTCGTCCGGCCCTCGTCCGCTGCGGAGAGACGCAACTCGACCGGCCAGTCGTCCGTGTCGCCGCCGCTCATCGAAACCGCCAGACGGGTGGGTGGCTCACACGCCTCGATCAGCAGCGGCGACCAGGGCGCACCCTCCTCGGACTGCATCTGCACCTCGACCGTGTGCCCCGGGCCCGCCTCACCCCGCCAGGGACCCACCCACAGCGCGGTCCGTTCCGGCTCGGTCAGCGCCGCCCAGACCTCCGCCCGGGAGCCGAGGACCGTGCGGTGGAACACCAAGGCGGTGCCCTTCGCGGTCGGCAGGAGACGGCCGGTCGGCTCGGGAGAGATCACAGTGTCCTCCAGTGGTGGAACACGGCGGCGTCGCCCATCGTCAGCGTCGCCACGCGAAACGGATCGGTCGTCCCACAAGCTAGTACCCGCCACTGACAACGACCCGCGGCTGTGCACACGCCCCCGTTGCAGGGGCGGGCGGACGGGCCGTCAGCCCCCGGGCCCGACCTACGGGAACCGCGCCGTCAGAGCGTGCGCCCACGGACATCGGCCAGTCGGGCGAACACCACGACGTTGTCCTCGTACCCGTACCCCTCGGTGTAGCGCCCGCCGCAGGTGATCAGACGGAGTTCGGCCCCCGGCCCGTCCCGGTAGACCTGCTCGGCCGGAAATCCCCGCCGGGGGTACGTCCGCGTCCCGTACACCTCGAACACGGCGGTCCTGCCGTCCTCCCGCAACACCTCGATCCGGCTGCCCCGCTCCAGCGAGCCGAGGAGGAAGAAGACCGCGGGCCCGGACGCACCGTCGACATGACCGACGATCACGGAGGTGCCCCGCTCGCCCGGAGCGACCGCACCCGCGTACCAACCCGCCCGGTCAGCCGTCGACAGCGGAGGCGCCTCGATCGCCCCGCTCCCGTCGAGACCGACCGCGACGAGCGGAGCGTCCACCCTGATCGCCGGCAGCGCGACCCGCCGCGGTGGGGAGTGGGGGAGCGATCCGGCGACGGACGGCGGTCGGGTGGTCTCCCGCTGCTGCGCCGCGACGGGACGCGGTGGATCCGACTCCGCCGCGCGTTCTCCGGGGAGACCGCTGCGGACCAGGAACACGCCGAACAGCAGGACGCACAGCAGGGTGAACCCCCTACTGCGGAGGGCCATCCGGTGCATGGTCGATCCCCGTCTGGTCAGATCGGATCGCCTGCACGCCGGCGCAGCAGGACGACCCCGCCGCCCACCGCGGCGACGATCAGGAACGATCCGAGGACGACATGGGCCGGCTCCAACCCGCCGAGGCTGCCGCCTGCGCCCGCCCGCACCCCGCCGTCGGGCTTGCCGATGGGCACCGACGGAGTGTGCGGTCCCGTGGTGGGACGGGCGCCCACCTGGCTATGGCTGCCGGTGCTCGAACTCGGCCGGGCGGCCGGCCCGCTGACGGACAGTGTGGTGGTGCCCCGCTCCCCCTCGCAGTCGAAGACCACGTCGTACTCCGCGCCCGGTTCGGCATCCTCCGACACCCTCGCCGTACCCGGCAACCCCTCACTGAGAGTCACGGAATCAAAGACTCCTGAACTTGCCGTGACGATCGGCGAGGTGCAGTCAGTGGCATTGAGGGTCACCGTCCCTCCCGGTGCGATGTCCTCGGGCGTGACGGTGAAACCGAACGAGGTGATGTTGCTGCTCTCCTCGTCCGCGTTCGACCCCGATGCGGCGTGTGCTGCCGGCGCAGCGACGGCCAGAGCGAAGGCACAGGTGAGGGCGGGGGAAGCGATGCGTATCGCACGCATGGTCAGATCTCCAGAAGTAGGAAATGCACCACAGTGAGATCGACGCTAGGAGGACGGCCGGCAGTCCGCCACCGCAGCGCGGCCGTATGGCACCCACGCCCCGCCGGTCCGCCCCCCGCTACTGCTTGCGGTAGCCGTACGCCTCCGAAGCCGCCGCCTCCACCGCGTCGATGTCGCCCCCCGCCGATGCGGTCACCACCGCGGCGACCGCGCCCTCCAGGAAGGGCGCGTCCACCAGCCGTGTCCCCGCCGGCAACTCGTCCCCCTCCGCCAGCAGTGCCTTCACCGTCAGGACCGCGCTGCCCAGGTCGACCAGCACCGCGACCCCCGCACCCCGGTCAACCGAAGCCGCAGCCCCGGCGATCAACTCGGAGCTGGTGCCGAGACCGCCGTCAGCAGCACCGCCCGCCGCGGCGACGGGCACGTCCCCGGCGCCACCGGCCAGCCCCTTGGCCAGCTCCACCACCGCAGCGGCCACGTCCGCACTGTGCGAAACCAGGACGACACCCACCTGCGCCGCGCTCACCGCGCCACCTCCGCACTGTCGGCGAGCGCCGCGACGATCAACGCGGACGAGGCGGCGCCCGGGTCCTCGTGACCGGCACTGCGTTCACCCAGATAGCTGGCCCTGCCCTTGCGGGCCACCATCGGCACGGTCTCCTGAGCCCCCTTCGCCGCCGCGTCCCGGGCGGCAGCGAAAGCACCGGACGTGCCGTCCAGAGCCGCCGCCGCCGGTTCGAGCGCATCCACCATGGTCTTGTCACCCGGCTGCGCCCCGCCCAACTGGGCGACGGCCGCCACCCCCGCCCGCAGGGCCTCGCCCAACTGCTCCGGCGTCACCTCCGCCGCGTCCCCGAGGGCCTTTCCGGTGCGCCGCAGCAACGTCCCGTACAACGGTCCTGACGCGCCGCCCACGGTGGAGATCAACTGCCGTCCGGCCAGTGTCAGCACCGCCCCGGGCGTGGTCGGCGACTCGCGTTCGAGCGCCTCACCGACCGCGGTGAATCCCCGTTGGAGATTGCTCCCGTGATCGGCGTCGCCGATGGCGGAGTCCAAATCCGTGAGGTGGCCGGCCTGCTGGTCGATCAGATCCTTGGACCGGGCGAGCCAACGGAGGAAGAATTCTGCGTCGAGCACCTGCACTCCTGGTGGGTGAGTCGGTGGTGAACGTATCAGCGGCCCCAGCGCAGCCCGGGGGTCTGCACGGGGGCGTCCCACAGCTTCAGCATCTGCTCGTCGACCTGGCAGATCGTCACGGAGCAGCCCGCCATGTCGAGCGAGGTCACATAGTTCCCGACGAGGGTACGGGCGACGGCCACGCCCCGCTCGCCGAGAACCCGCTGCACCTCCGCGTTGAAACCGTAGAGTTCCAGCAGGGGAGTGGCGCCCATGCCGTTCACCAACACCAGGACCGGCCCGTTCGGCGGACGGTCCTCCAACACCGCGTGCACGGCGAAGTCGGCGATCTCGCGCGAGGTCATCATGGGCCGCCGCTCCCGGCCGGGCTCACCGTGGATGCCGATGCCCAGCTCCAGCTCACCGGGCGGGAGGTCGAAGGTGGGCGTGCCCTTCGCCGGAGTGGTGACGGAACTCAGGGCGACTCCGAAGCTGCGCGAGCCGTCGTTCACCCGGCGGGCGATCGCCTCGACCTCTTCCAGCGGTGCGCCAGCCTCGGCCGCCGCGCCCGCGATCTTCTCCACGAACAGCGTCGCACCGGTGCCGCGTCGGCCCGCGGTGAACAGGCTGTCCGTCACCGCGACGTCATCGTTGACCAGCACCTTTGCCACCCGGATGCCCTCGTCCTCGGCCAATTCGGCGGCCATGTCGAAGTTGAGGACGTCGCCGGTGTAGTTCTTCACGATGAACAGCACACCGGCACCGCTGTCCACGGCGGCGGCGGCGCGCACCATCTGGTCGGGCACCGGACTGGTGAAGACCTCGCCCGGACAGGCGGCCGACAACATGCCGGGCCCGACGAACCCGCCGTGCAGGGGTTCGTGCCCCGATCCGCCACCGGAGACCAGCCCGACCTTCCCGGCCACGGGCGCGTCCCGACGCACGACGACACGGTTCTCCACGTCCACCTGGAGTTCGGGGTGGGCCGCGGCCATGCCCCTGAGGGCATCGGCGACGACGGTCTCGGGCACGTTGATGAGCATCCTCATGGGTTCTCCCGGGGATACGGACCGTCGAGCCGCCGAACGGATGCCACCCGGTCCACGGGGTGTACGGGGGCGGCACCCGTTCAGGGCCGGGCGGTCGGGTGTGTGCGACGGGGCTGGTGCTGGCTCGACACTGGGTTTCCTGACGTCCCACCAGGACGCTCCTGGCTCGACGTGGGCGGGCGCGGGGACAGCCTTCAGTATCGGAGAGAGCGCCCCGATCGGGGAACGACGCGTCGGCCGTGTCGGCGCTTGTGATCCGCCCGCCGGGAGTGCCGCCGGTCCTCGCCCCCGCGCCCGGGTCAAGAGCGGTCCGCCCGGTGCGGGGCGAAGCGGACCGGTGCCTGGAAGCGGGCCCTACGGGCGGCCCTCCGGAAGATGGTCAGCACCGCGGGCCCGGCGAGCGAGATGCACACGAAGTTGGTGACGGCGCGTCCGGTGTCCCAGCCCAGGGAGGTGGCGATGTCGAAGGCGACGTACCTTTGCCACTGCTCGGTGAAGGGGAGGCCGGGCAGATAGGCGATCGAACTGCCCGGGTCCAGGGAGAAGGGCCAGAAGGAGAGGTTCAGCAGGAACCCGAAGAGATAGCCGGACAGCGAACCGTAGCAGGCGAGCAACATGACCTCGCGGCGGCCGGTGGCGCGGGGGAGCAGCCCGGCGAGCATCCCGACGAACGCGCAGCCGAACATCTGGTAGGGCATCCAGGGACCGACGCCACCGGTGATCAGCGCCGATGCGAACAGCGAGGTGCAACCCAGGGTGAAGCCGAACCCCGGACCATAGACGCGCCCCGCCAGCACCAGGACGAAGAAGACCGTCTCGATGCCCGCCGTACCGGCACCCAGCGGGCGCAGGGCGGCGTTGACCGCGGAGAGCACCCCGAGCATGGCGAGCGCCTTGGAGTTGATGCCTCCCTCGGCGATCTCCGAGATCACCACGCACAGGACGAGGACCAGCAGCACACCGAAGATCAACGGTGGTGCGTAGTTCGATGCGAACGTGCCGGGGGCGACGAGGAAGGGCCAGAAGAAGGCGACCACCCCGAGGAAGGCCGCCAGGGCGATGACGACCGCGGCACGCGGACCGATGCGGATCGCCGTCGCGGCGGCCGGGAGCGTCATGAGCCCTCCTCGTCGGGGAGCGCCGCGGTGACCTGAGCGACCGTGAGGTACGCGAGCGGCGCCAGGATCTTCGCGACCTGGGGAGCGAACACGGGGGAGGCGACGATGACATCGGTGGTCGGCCCGTCCGCGACGATCTCCCCCTCCGCCATCACGACGACCCGGTCCGCCGCCTGAGCGACGAACTCGACATCGTGGGTGGAGACCACGACTGCGCGCCCCTGGGCGACGAGGTCGTCGACGATGCGGACCAACTGCCTCTTGGCCCGGTAGTCGAGTCCGCGCGTCGGCTCGTCCAACAGGACGACCTGCGGCGCGGCCACGAGTTGGATCGCGAGGACGAGCGCCAGCTTCTGGCCTTCGGAGAGGTCCCTCGGATGGGTGGCGTCGTCGATGCCGGGGGCGAGTCGATCGAGGATCGCGCGTGCGCCGGGGCCGGACCCCTCGGCGAAGGACTCCGCGTCCGCCTGATCGAGCTCCTGTCGGACGCTCTCCAGATACAGCAGATCGGTGGGGGTCTGCGGAACCAGTCCGACCAGCCGTCGGGCCTGTGCCGGGGACAGATCACGAGGATCACCCGATTTCCCGCCCGTCCCGCCCGTCATGCGCGTCGCGTGCGCAGCGCTCACCACGTGTACGGTCCCCTTCGTCCGCGGTCCCGAGCCCTGGAGCGCCCACAGCAGCGACGACTTCCCCGAACCGTTGCGCCCCATCAACGCGGTGACACAGCCGCCGTGGAGTTCGAGGTCCACTTCGCGCACCGCCGGTACTCGCTGGTAGCTCACGGTGATCCGTTCCGCCGTCAGCAGCCGAGGACCTCCGCCCGTGAAACCGGGCCGGGCGGTCGGCGGGGACACCCGGCCCAACCGGGTGCGCAGCGGGGCCGCCCGGCGGCGGGCGTCCCGGATGGACAGGGGAAGCGGCGACCAACCGGCCGTCCTGCCCAACTGGACGATCGGCGGTGCGATGGACGTCGTACGGAACACCTCGGCCGGGGGCCCGGACCGTACCGAACCGTCGCCGGGCAGATGGATGACCCGGTCCGCGTACTGGACGACGCGTTCGAGGCGGTGCTCCGCGACGAGGACGGTCACCCCGAGGTCATGGACGAGCCGGGTGACCGCGGCCAAGACCTCCTCGGCCGCGGACGGGTCGAGCGCGGAGGTGGGCTCGTCCAGGACGAGGACGCGCGGATGGGCGGTGAGCACCGAGCCGATCGCCACCCGCTGCTGCTGGCCGCCAGAAAGTTCGTACAGCGCGCGGTGCCGCAGATCGGCCAGACCGAGGAGGTCCAAGGTCTCTTCGACCCGCTTGCGCATGGTGGCCGCCGGGATCGCCAACTGCTCCATCGCATAGGCGAGTTCCTCCTCCACGGTGTCGGTGACGAAACCGTCCAGCGGATCCTGCCCCACCACGCCCACCACATCGGCCAACTCGCGCGGCGGATGGCCCGCGGTGTCGCGCCCGTCGACGGTGACCCGCCCGTACAGGGTGCCCCCGGTGAAGTGCGGCACCAGTCCATTGACCGCGCCGAGGAGCGTGGACTTGCCGACGCCCGTGTGGCCGACGACCAGACACAGTTCGCCCTCGTCCACGGTGAGGTTCACCTCGCGCAGAACGGGCTCGGCCCTGTCCTCGTACTGGACGCTGACCTGATCGAAGGTGATCACTTGGCTGCCTCGGTGCGCTGGGACGGGACGGACGGCCGGACCGGTGCTCCGGGCGGGGGTGACAGGAAGCCCGCGGCCCCCGCCAGCAGGATCGCCGCGGTCGGTACGAGCGGCAGGGTGGGCCAACTCAGCGGATAGATCGACGGGTTCAGCTCAGCGGCGTGGAAACCGGCATTGCTGAACAGGACGACCGCGGAGAGGACGCCACAGCCGGCGACCGCCCACTCGGCGAAGCGCCAGGGGTCCGGACGGTACGTGGTGCGGGTGACCCGGCGTCCGCCCAGCCGCAGCCCGGCGATGCACAGCAGCGCACCCACGGCCATCGCGGGCAGGCCGAGCACCCGCGGCGCGGTGGCGTCGAGTAGGCCGTACGCTCCCGCGCACAGCCCGCACATACCGGTCAGCATCAGCCCCCCGGTGATGCGCCGGGAGGCCAGGGTGGCGGTGCCGGCCCGGCCGTAGCCGCGCGAATCCATGGCCGCGGCGAGTCTGAGGGAGCGTTCGAGGGCGTCTTCGAGCACGGGGACGACGATGCCGCGCAGGGCGCGCAGCCCCTTGGTGCGCCCCGCGCGCAGCCGCCGGGCCCGGTGGACGCGCTGCACGCTCTGGACCAGTTGGGGAGCGACGCTCAGCGAGACGGTGACGGCGACACCGAGTTCGTACAGCGCCCCGGGCAGTACGCGCAGGGCGCGCTTGGGGTTGGCGAGGGTGTTCGCGGCGCCGATGCAGCAGAGCATGCAGGCGATGCGGAGTCCATCGGTGGCGGCGGACAGCAGTGCCTCCAGCGAGACGGGGCCGCCGATCTCGATGCCGGCGTACCAGTCGGGGGTGGGGATGCGGGGCAGGGAGAAGAGGAAGTGGTCGTGGGGGGTGATGCCGGTGGCGAACACCGCCCGGAAGGTCACCCTGATCGCGACGACGACCAGGGCGAGGTAGAGGTAGTACTTGAAGCCGCGGGCCCAGGGGGCTTCGGTGCGGCGGGCGGTGATGACATAGCCCAGGACGGCGAGGACCAGGAACAGCAGCAGCGGGTTGTTCGTACGGCTCACTGCGGTGGCCAGGGCGAGGGCCCAGATCCACCAGGCCACGGGGTGCAGGGTGCGGGGCAGCCGGCGTCCTGGCGTGTCCGGCTGTGAGGGTCCGGTGGCGCGGGGACGCGTGCCGTGTGCGGCGGAGGTCATGGACCCTGTTCGGTGCGGCGTCGTTTGGCCGCGACCACGGCCGCACCGCCGATCAGGACCACCAGCGCACCACCGGCCACGACGGGGACGAAGGAGCCGGAGTCGTGTTCGGCATCGGCCGCGGGCGCGGCTTCGACGACCCGTGCGATGTCCGACGCCACGATCGCGCCGGCCGAGATCGACGGCGAGGGCGGTGGAACGCTCGCCGAGAGGCTCGGTGTCGGAGCAACGGACGTCGTCGGGGATGGAGGGGAAGCGGGCGGCAGCGCCTTCCGGGTCGGTGCGGGGGCTGCGCGGGTTCGGATGGGTGCGGGACCCGTGTCGGTGCCCGGCGGCAGTGGACGTGCCGTGTGCGTGGGCCGGGACCCGGGCGGCGTACCGCCCGAGGCCGGCTCGGTGTTGCGTGCGCGCAGTTGATCGGGGGTGACCGTCGGACGGCCCTCGGTGCCTTCGATGTCGGTGCCGCCGAAGATCCACAGATCGACACTGCCCGGCTTCGGCTTGTAGAGCATGGCGCCGAGTTGGCTGTACTCCCAGGTGTTCTCGCCCGGATCCGCGTGCCAGTACGACCAGTAGGCGGAGGCGGGCGGGGTGAGGACGCAGGCGTCCTGGTCCGGGGTGGGGAACTGCTTGCCGCCCCGGTGCCCGCTGTACCCGATGCGGCAGATGAACGCCGGCCCGTCGTGTCCCGTACCGGTCGTGCGCCAGCCGCCCTGGTTGAGGAGTTCGTACCCGGTCGTGGGCGTGGTGCCGCACGAACGGTAGATCGGGCCGCCCCATCTGCTGAAGTCGACCGCGAGGACGACTCCGGAGGAGGTGGTGCACCGGCCCATCGGTTGGGGCGCTGCGGCCACGGGCGTCGCACCGAGGGCGGTGAACGCCAGCCCCAACACGGCCGACATGTGCGCAGCACGTGCGAGGAGCCCGGTCATGAGTGCCTCCGGAGTGGAGCCCCGCGGCGGTTGCGGACCACGACGGTGAGCGCGAGCCCGGCGAGGGCGAGCGCGACGGCGACGCTCCCGAGCACGGTGGCCGGCACACCGGTGGAGGCCAGGTCTCCTCCTGCGCCCCCGGTGCCGCCGGCGACCGAGCCGCCGTCGGCGCCGCCGTTCTCCCCGGGGGTGACGATCGGTGGTACGGAGGAGGGGCCCGGGGAGGGCGCGGGCGGCCCGCTGGGCTGTGGACTCGTACCGGTCAGATCGCGGGTCAGCACACCGAAGGAGATGCCCGTGGTACCTCCGACCGCCTGGGTCGAAGCCCGTAGGTCGGAGCCGCGTTGGCCCTCCTTCGCCACGTCGAACCCGCCGTCGGCATTCTGCTGTGACGCCAGGAACTTCCGGGCCTTGGTGATTCGCGCGCCGTACTTCGACGGGTCCAGCGACAGGCCCTGGATCGCCAGCGCCGCCGAGTTCACCGAGTTGCCCGCGGCACCGGGGAAGCCCCCGTCACCGAGCTGCTTGGTGGCGATCCACGCGAGCGCCCTGCTGACGCTCGCGTCCGCCTGGGTGTCCCCGACGAGCGCCAGGGCCATGGCGGCGATGGCGGTGGAGTCGACGTCGGAGTCACCGGTCGCCGGGACCAGGCTGGGGAAGGCCCCGGACGGATGCTGAAGGCCCTTCAGATACCGCACGGGCTCGGCCGCGGCGTCCTTCTCCCCGGCCCGGATCTGCGCGATGACCGCGAGGGAGTGGGCGAACACCGACGGGGCGTAGGTGTAGGCCCCCTGCGCCGGGCAGCTGCGGTCCGGCGCGACGCTCGGAGCACGGCAGACGGCCTGCGCGAGTCCGGCGATCAGGTCCCGGCCGCCGAAGTCGTGCGGGTCACGGCCGACGGCCTGTGCGAGCACGGCGGCCTTGCCGATCGATCCGCCCCCGGCGTACTTCGTACCGACCTTGGTCCAGTCGTGCACGCTGCGGCCTTCGCCGTCCTTGCCGCCGTGGTCGAGGAAGTCGACGATGCCCCGCAGCTTGCCGGTGTCGAGGCCGGTCGCAGCGAGCGCAAAGGCCCCGTCGATGGTGAGGCCGAAGTCCGCACGGGTCGATCCGCCGCCGACGCCGTAGTAACGACCCTGCCGGAGGTTGGTCGCACTGGTGAGGTAGGCGACGCCCTTCTTCAGGTCCGGGCCCTCACCGTTCCCGGGGGCCGGTGTGGTGGGTGGTGTGGCCGGGGGAGTGGTGGGTGGTGCGGTCGGTCGTGGCTTCTTCGTGGTGAGGTCCGCGAGGCTCGTGTCCTTGCCGGCGAGGACGGCGACCGCGGTCGCGTACACGACGGAGTCGGTCGCGCCCTCCTCGAAGCCGAAGCCGCCGTCCGGGAGTTGCTGCCGGGAGAGCCAGGACACCGCGGCGTCGGCGCGCGCCCTGTCGCCTAGCGCTCGCAGGGCCTGGGAGGCGTGAGCGGTGGCGATCACACTGCCCGTGGTGGCGCCCGTGTAGCCGGGGAAGGCGCCATTGGCGAACTGCGCCTTCCGCAGGTGGTCACGGGCCTTGGTCACCGCCGTGCGCTGCCCGCCCGCCTTGTGGAGCGCGAGGGCGGCGAGGCCCGTGGTGGCGGGATCGCCTTCGCAGTTCTCTCCGGGGCCGATCAGGACGCTGCTGACGCTGCCGTTGCGGCACTGGAGACGGGCCAGCCGGGTCACCGTGTCGGCCGGGGGACGGACGCCGCCGCGCAGCAGCGCCAGTACCCCGAGCGCCTGCCCGTCGGTGTACGTTGCGTTGCGGAAGTCGCCTCTGGCGGTGCAACCGGGCGTGTGGGTGCCCGACTCCGGGCCGCTCGCACAGACGTTGTCCACCAGATCGGCGAGCAGATCGTGTCCACCGAAGTCACGCGGGTCGTTCTCCGTGACGGCGGCGACCAGGGCGAGACGGGCGGCGGCCGTTGCGTCCGGCGGCTCGTTCCGGCCGGCCGCATAGGCGTAGGCATCGGTGGCGGAGCGCAAGAATCCGATCGTGCTGTTCAGGGTTGCGCTCTTGCCGTCCGCGGCGGCGAGTGCGTAAGCGGCCTCGGTGGTGAGGAAGTGATTGGGGGTGTCCGAGCCCTCGTCGACCACCCGCTCGCCGTCCGTCAACTTCCCCCTCATCCATGCGGCGGCCTGGGTGATCTTCACCTCGCCCGGTGGCACGTTGGGCACTTCGGGATCGGTACCGGGCGTGCCGCCTCCCGCCCGCACCTCATCGGGGGTGAACGTCGGCCGCCCCGTGGTCCCGCCGACGTCGGTGCCACCGAAGACCCAGGCATCCACGTGCCCCGGCCCCGGCCTGCGGTCCATCGCCCCGTACTGGCTGTACGACCAGTCGTCGTCGCCCGGTGCGGCAACCCAGTAGGACCAGTACGCGGACGCCTGCGGCGTCAGGACGCAGTCCTCCACGTCCGGAGTCGGGTACTGCGTACCGGAGTTGAACGATCCGTGCCCGATGCGGCAGATGAAGGCATTGCCGTCGTGTTCGGTGCCGGCCGTGGTGAAACCCGCCTCGTGCAGCAGTTCGTACCCGGTGGTGGGCGTGGTGTCACACCCCCGTTCCACACCGCCGCCGAAGGGGCCGAAGTCCACGGCGACCACGGCACCGACCGTCGCCGTGCACCGCGTCATCGGGTCGGCCGCGACCGGAACGGCGTTGACGAAGGCGATACCGGTGCCGCCGAGAAGCACCGCCGAGAGCAGCGCCGCCAGCGCCGCCCGCCCACTCCGTCCGACTGTCCCCACCACGGCTCCTCAAGGTCAGCCGTGCGACGGTCGTGGTTGAGGGGCCGCTCCCCGTGTCATCGCAGCCGGGAAGGGCCGGTCGACCACGCCGTAGTCCGCGACGGCGCTTCTCGCTCAAAAACTGTCGCTCCAGGCATTCCGACTCGCCCGGCTCCAGCCGGGCCTACGGTTGCGGGTCAGCGCCGGACTTCGACCGGCTTTCCCTGAAGTTCAGTGCGTATCAGCCGGATTGGAACATGCAGCCGAAGACAGCGTCAAGGTGGCCTGAATCGCAACCCGGTGATTCCCGGCCCGCCGCCGTGGCCGATCTGGTGGACTCGCGGTGCGTCGGGTAGCGTCCAGGGCTGCCACATGGGGGAATCCGGTGTCGAATCCGGAGCTGACGCGCAGCGGTGTGGGACGGCAAGGACCGTTCCGAGCCCGAATGCCCATGCGGCGAAGTGCCACCCGAAGCCGTACCACGCGATGGGACGACGGCCCGAACTCGCCCTGACCGCAAGGTCGTTCCGCGGTCCAGCGCACCCCGGCCCGGCGTCCCTGCCACCACAGGAGCAGGCCATGTCCCGTCCCTTGACCTTCCGCCGCCTCGCGATGGCGGTGCCCGTCGCCCTCGGAGCCATCGCCCTGACCGTGCCGCACGCGGCGGCCACCTCCACACCGGCCCAGATCGCCACCTCCAAGACCAACGGCGTCGCCTACCTCAAGTCCCTCCAGGCCGCGGACGGTTCGTACGCCGGTTCCGGGCTCTCCAACGAGTGGGCCTTCAGCGCCTTCGCCGCGGCCGGCACCGCGGTCGTGGACGTCGCACCCGGCGGCGACACCACGAAGAACGCCCGAACCGTCTACCGGAACCTCCTGACCACCGCGGGTTGGCCCGCCGCCTCGCCGGTCGTCACCGACTACGAACGGGGCACCCTGAACGCGTACGCGGCGGGCATCGACCCCGCCCGGGTCTCCGCCTCCCGCAATCTGATCGCCGACGTCTACGGCTACTGGCAGACCGCCGAAGCCGGCTACTTCGGCCCCTCGGTCAACTACAACGGCACCGTGTTCGCCGCGCTGGCCCTCGGGGGAGCCAAGACGCAGACCGGTGCCCAGCGCGTGCCGCAGGCGCTCCTGGACAGAGTGATCACCCGTATCCGCGCCAACCAACACAACGACGGGGGCTGGGACTACCAGAAGGCCGAGGGCAACCCCACCCGTCTCAGTTCGGCCAGCGACGTCGACATGACAGGCGCCTCGATGGCGGCCCTATGTGCGTCCGGAGTCCCCAACACGGACACCGACATCGTCCAGGCCAGAACCTTCCTCAAGAACAAACTGGTGCCCGCCACCGGTGCTTTCAATGCGATGTACGGAGTCAACACCAACTCCAACGGATGGGCGGTCGCAGGGCTGAACGCCTGTGGCATCAACCCCCAGACCGGCGACTTCCTCACCTCCATGGGCAAGACCCCGATCGACTTCCTCATCGCCCAGCAGTACAACCCGGGCGGCGGCTTCAAGTACAAGCCCAGCGATACGGTGCCCTCCGCCTACGCCTCCATCGACGCCCTCCGTGCCGTCGCGGGCGGCGGCTTCACCACAGCCCCGCCCACCCCCGTCACCCCCGGCGCACCGACGTGGGTGGCCGAGGGAGGCTTCACCACCGGAACGCCCGCCAAACTCGCCCTCACGGTCGACGACGGCGCCGCCGGTCTGAAGGTCTGCTCGGTCGTCTTCACCCCCACCGCCGGCACGACCACCCTCGGGGACGTACTGAACGCGGCTGGTTCGGCCGCGACCCCGGCCGGTTGTGTGACCTCCGTGACGCCGTCGTCGGGCTCGGGCACCATCACCGCACTCAACGGCAAGTCCAACAGCGGTTCCAACACCTGGAAGGTCAGTGTGGACGGGTCCGCCTTCGCCTCGGCCACCCGGGGCAAAGTGATCAACATCGGGGACACCATCGCCCTGCGCTGGGGAGTCTGACCCACCCGGCAGGGTGGGAGGCGCCGCCCCAGCGCCTCCTGCCCTGCCCCGTACGCGGGGTTCGTGGATCGGAGAGCCGGGAACCGTATCGGTCAGCCGTTGATCAGCCGGGGCACCTGCACCGTGTCCACACCGCCGCGCCAAGGGGAATGGCGTTCCGCGACATCTCCCGCGCGTCGCGCGATGGTCGACCTCGGTCCACCTCCTGTCAAGTCGCCGATGGGGCATCTAATACGGTTAACTCTCGCCATATTGACGCTTCCGGCCCGTGCAATTAACTTGACTGGCAGTTAGCTGTACTCACCATCCGCGCCGCTCTTATTGAGTCAGATGCCTGTATGCGGAGCATCTCGGCGCCAGGCCCCTGCGTTAAGCATCCTGCGACTCAAGCATTCTTCTGTCTGCTTGCAGACCCCCGGGCGACATTTCACTTCTGGAACTGTCGCGCCTGCCCCCGCAAGGAAGAGGGAAATGCATGTCGGAAATCTTTCCGTGGACACCTGCGGCCATCGTGTTCGACTGCGACGGCACGCTCATGGACAGCGAGCGCCACTGGCAACTGGCCAGAGATCGAGTTCTCCAACAGTTTGACATCGTTGTCAGCGAGGAATTCGCCGAGCTGGCCAAGGGTGTCCACTACGTCGAATGCGGTCAGTTGATGGCCGCCGAAATCCACCGTCCCGACCTTGTCCAGGAGTTGACGGACCAGCTTCTCGACACCTTCCGTGCATTGGTCGCGGAGGCGCCCGCCACCACGCCGGGAGCCGCGGAACTGGTCGCCAGTGCAGCCGAGTTCGCGCCGCTGGCGGTGGCCAGCAACTGCCCCCGTGACGTGGTGCAGGACGGTTTGGAGGCCGCGGGTCTGCTGCGCCACTTCTCACACGTGGTCGTACCGGAGGAACAACTACGACCCAAGCCCTTCCCCGACGTCTACCTCAATGCCGTCGAGGCGTGCGGGGCTGAACCCTCCGACTGCCTTGCGGTGGAGGACTCCCTCTGCGGTATCAGATCGGCGGTGCGTGCCGGGCTGAGAGTCCTGGGGGTCGGCCCCCTGCCCGACCGCGAGAGCCTCGCGATGGTCGACCACTGGGTGCCCGCACTCGACGACCGTCCGCTGACGACGTGGATGGCGAACCGGGCGCTGTCGAGAGCGAGCTAGGGCGCCCGGTTCGGGGTCGGCCGATCGTGCGCGTATGCCGACGGGTCGACCATTGGTCCCGGCCCGAGGGCTCCTGTGGGTGGCCCTCCCCGTAGGAGGCGAACCCTCCATGACTTTGTCAGTCTGGGTTGACATTCCCCATCCGTCAATCCAGACTGACAGGCATGGAACGAGGAGAGCTCGCACGGACCCTCGCATCGCACGACCCCGCAGTGGGACTGCGTGCGGTGGGCGCGTTGCACCGGCTGGCCGAACAGGTCGAGGCCGCAGCGGTGACGCGTGCGAGGCAACAGGGATGGTCGTGGGAACAGATCGGGGACGCCCTGGGCGTGTCCCGTCAATCCGTTCACTCCAAGTACGGAAGGTGAGCCCGTGTTCGAACAGTTCTCTGACGAGGCCCGCAGTGCCGTCGGTTCGGCCCATGAGGAGGTCCGGATGCGCGGTGATCGCCGACTCGGCACCGAGCACCTCTTCCTCGGGCTGTTGCCGGCCGCAGGCGTGGCCCGAGCGGTGGATGTCGACCCGGTGGCCGCCCGGGTCGCCCTGGACGGCCTGGACCGGGCGGCGCTGGCGGTGGTCGGCATCGACGACCGGGGCGTCGAGCGGGTCGCGGTCCCCGCCTCGCGTAAACGCACGCCGTTCACGTCAGGTGCGCGCTCGGTCATCAAACGCAGCGTCGTCGAAGCGCAGAGGTCGGGCAGTCGGCGCATCGAAGCGGAGCACCTCCTCCTGGCGATCCTTTCCTGCGAACGGCCCGACCCGGCAGCGGAGTTGGTGGACACGCTGCACATCGACCGTTCAGCCGTGCGCGACCGGCTGCGGACGGGGCCCGGATCGGACGCCTGACCCGGGGCTCAAGTCGACACTGCGGCACTCGCCCGATTCCCGGAGGGGTTTCGCGGTGTCAGCGGTCGACCGAGGTGTGCAGCGGCGCCCTGCACCGTCGTATGGCGCTCCTGCCGCAACCCCGCCAGGCCGCGGGGGAGTGCCGTACCCGCTGACTGCCGCTCGTGACCAATGCGTTCACCGAGGTTAGGGGGTCGCCCGCGACCACCTTCGCCAGCAGTACGCCGACCAACAGGGGCAACAGCGCCGAGGCCAGAGCGGTGCCGGCGGTGGTGACGTGTTGGACGCGGGGGTGCCGCGGGGCGTTGGGAACCATGGTCCCCATTCGACAGTGATCCGCCCCGCGGGACATCGGCCGACGTACTCATGTCGAACGTCCTTGCGTACTCATGCGACGACGGGGCTTGCCGACGGACCCTTGGGGGACGTAGGCGCCCTTTGGACGCTCGCCGTTGCGACAGGCCGTCAAACCGGATCGGGAGCGGTTCGGGCGTCCGGTGCGTCTGTGCCGGTGTCGGGTCGGTCCGGCCGGGTAGCTCAGGCCGTTCGAGCCGGTCCATGGGTGATGCCGACGACGGTGGACGGTTCCGGGAGGCGAGGCATGGACGGACGCGAAGACGTGCGTACGGAAGCGGGGAAGCGCGGTTCACCCGCGATCGTGGGCAGTGCCGTGCTGCTCGTCCTCGCCAATGTCCTGACCGCGTATCTGATGTATCCGGCCTTCACTTCGTCGGACCTGGACGCCTCCGTGGGCGTCCCGCTGCTCATAGCGTTCCATCTCGCCCTGGGGACGGACTGGTTGACGAGCACCCTGGCGCGTGCGGGATGGGTGACGATGTGGTGGTGCGTCCCGCCGACGCTGCTCGCGCTCGCGTCGCTGGGGCGAATGAGCGCCTTCATCGACTGAGCGAATCCGGACCGCCCGGCGCTGCGATGCGCTGGGCGGCCCGGATGGACCGTGCGAACAACCGTCCGTGCCCCGGCGGGCGAGGGCCTGCCGGGGCACGGACGACGGGTGACTAGGGGAACTGGCTGCTCACGTCTCGCAGGTGACGCTGTCGCGCGGGGTGTAGCGGGTGCGGAAGGGCTCCCGCTTCACCTCTTCGCCGTTGTCGCGGAAGATGCGCTCGACCGTGACGTCGAACCCTTCCAGCGGCGTCTGCGGCTGGCAGTCCTTCGTGGCTCCGGGACGGGTGCCGGGCTCCTGCACGTTCGTCCGCGGTCCCTTGCTCGCTTCCACCGAGTCGTACTTCTTGGTGCCGAGGAAGGTGACCGTCACCGAGGTGTCGTTGGACTCGGCCAGGATGTAGATCGCGTTGCCGGAGTCGTTGGCGAACTTGAGGTCGAGACTGCCCCAGGCCACCGTCGCCTCGCGCCCCTCCGGGTACCGCTCGATGTAGAAGGAGTGTGCGCCGTACTCCACGGGCTTCACACCGGCGAAGAAGATGGCGTTGAAGACTGCGGTTGCCACTGTCGAGACACCGCCTCCGGCGGCCTTGGTGTACTTGTCGTTGAGGATGATGATCCCGTCGACGAAGCCGTTCTCCTTGGTGCGTTCCCCGACGGTCCGGTTGAAGCTCCAGGTTTCCTGCGGCTTGACGAGCGAGCCGTTGATGAGCTCCGCGGCCCGGCCGATGTTCTTCGTGCGGTACTCCGCCTTCTCGAAGGTGGCGGTGAACGACGAGACCTTCTCGGTGATGCCCAGGTCCGCGATGCTCTGTCGGGTGACCTTGGGCTGGGTCTTCTTGGTGACCACTTCGCCGGTGCGGGCCGTCCCCGACTTGGTCAACAGGGGCATGACCGCGTTCTTGAGCGAGGTCGCGGTGACCTCTTGGCCGGGCTTGCCGTCCTCGACGACTTCGACGGCGTCACCGTTCAGCCGGATCTTGGCGTCGGTGGCCTCGTTGGTGGCTTCGGACACCTCGGCGGCCACGGTCGGGTCCTTGAAGAGGCCCTTGCCGTCGAGCTTCGGCAGCAGGCGGCCCTTGCTGTCCGGGTCCATCTCCAGGTGCTTGCCGAGCACGGTCGCGGGGATGGTTACTCGTTCGCCGCCCGCGGTGAGGGTGACCGGCGCGGACATCGCCGGCTCCGCGAACTCACGCAGGGCGCGATTGGTCTCGGTCGCGCCGATGCGCGGTGCCGTCTTCTGGACGGGAAGGTCGATCGGGCCGCGCTGCGCGGCCGGGAAGGAGGCGCGCAGCGCATCGACCGATCCATCGACGTTCAGGCGCTGTCCGTCGAGCGGTCGGGTGTGCCGCGGCTGGCCCTCAGCGAAGGTGATCGCGCCGTCCCGGGCCTTGCGATCGTGTTTCTCGGCCAGGTCTCCCAGCGCGCCGCGTGCCTTGTCCTCGTCGAGGTGGACCACGGGTTCGATGGTGCTGCCGTCCGAGCCGAAGAGGCTGCCGATCACGGTGAACGGATCGATTCCGGGGCGGGCCGCGTTGCTGACGGTTTCCTCGGCATCGAAGCGGAATCCGGCCGCACGCGGATCGAGGGAGTCCGTTCGCGTGCCGATCTTCACGGCCACCGGGGCCGTGGCACTGGCTCCCAGCTCGCGGTCCAGGACCTCTCGGGCCTGTGACTGGCTCATGCCCCCGATGTTCACTCCGCGGACCGAGGTCCCCTCGGGTATCTCGTCCGCGGTGAGCAACAACCCGGAGAGGTAGAGGGCGCCCACACCGACGGCCAGGGCGCCACCCGTCGCAGCGGCGGGGTGTATTCGGCGGCGCATGAGACTCCCAGCAGACGGCTGACACGGGTCCGACCGGGCAAGGCCCGGTCGGTGAGGCAAGTCCATTGACGCTACCAAGGTACATACAAGGTGAAAACAACCAGAAACTGCCCCCTTGGCTCCGGCTTCCGCCCTGGCAGGGCGGGGAGTGAGCGCCCCGGTACGCACGGTGGGCTCGTGCCCGCCCGTGCGCCAGTCATGCACGGCTCCTGCGCCTCGGCCGCCGGTCGACCGGGTGAGCGGTCCGCTACGGACGGTCGGGACGCTGGTGGGGGAAGGTCAGGTCGTACGGGTTCCGTGGACCACGAACCAGATCGCTCGGGCGGTCGTCGTGCCCGCGTTGCGGAAGACGTGCGGTGTGAGGGAGTCGAAGGCGATGGAGTCGCCCTGCTTGAGCACGTACTCCTCGTCGCCCGTGCGGATCGTCAACTCGCCAGCGGTCACGATGCCGTACTCGAAGCCCTCGTGCCCGCCCGAGTGGTCGTCCGTGTTGGACGAGCCGCCCGGTTCGTACATGATCTCCAGGAAGTCGACCTGGCTGTCGGAGATCGTGGTGAGTCGCTCCCAGCGGACGCCGTTGCCGAAGTCGATCCCGCGCCTGTTCTCCGCCCGCTGGATCTGGGCTTGGTAGGAGGGCGGGAGCAGTTGCAGCGAACGGAACCCGCCGGTGGGCGCCGCGCCCGGGTGCGCGGCCGATGCAGGCGCCCCGTGCTCGGCCGTGGTGGACTCCCGGCTCGGCGGCGACTCCGGCCGCAGCAGGAAGTCCGTGGACACGTCCAGCTCGTGGGCGAGACGGTAGAGGATGCCCACCGACGGGGCCGTTTTGCCGAGCTCGATCTGTGACAACAGACTGGCGGAGCAGCCGACCCGACGCGCGAGTCCGCGCACCGACTCGCCACTGTCGAGGCGGACGGCACGCAGCCGAGAGCCGAGCGTCGCGTTGGGGGACTCCTGAACCGGATGCGCGGTCGTATCAGTCACGACTGTCAGTCTAGGTGCTACAGCGATTCGTGCAGTCTGACTGGACACTCCGAGGTGAGGTGCCGATGGTCAGGAGGTAGTGAAATGTTCATTTATCTCTCTATTTGTCTAGCAGAATCCACTATGGAGTGCCATTATTTGCGGGTATCGAGCGGAAAGTATGCATATGTCACCCTCTCAAAGTGATGTCCCACTCTGAGTGTCCATTCATGCTTGACACCTTGTTCGGCCCGTTCGTACGCTCACCGCGGGACGTGAGGCGCGCCACAACGAGCCCGCAGCGAGCCCACGACGGCTGTACAGGGCACGACAGAGGAGAACGTGGTGAACCGGACTCTCATTCAAAACGCCGACATCATCAGCGTCGATCCGAGCATCGGGAATCTCGACCGGGCGGATCTGCTCATTGAAGGGAGCAAGATCGCTGCGGTGGGCCGGGATCTGCCCACCGATGGCGCGCAGGTGGTGGACGGGCGCGGAGCGATCGTCATGCCGGGCATGGTCGACACCCATCGCCACCTCTGGCAGACGGTGCTCCGCAACATCGCGGCCGACTGGACCCTGAGCCAGTACTTCGCAGGCGTCCGGGTGCAGCTCGGCGGGCACTTCCGAGCCGAAGACGTGTACGCGGGCAATCTCGCCGGCGCCTACGAGGCGCTCAACGCCGGAGTGACGACCGTCCTCGACTGGTCGCACAACATGAACACCCCCGAGCACGCGGACGCGGCGATCGAGGCGCTCAAGGAGACCCACGGTCGATTCGTGATGTGTTACGGCAACGCCAACGACGAGTGGCTGCCGGTCAGCGACCTCCCCACCAACGCCGCCGACGCCCGGCGCGTGAGATCACAACACTTCTCCAGCGATGACCAACTGGTCCAGATGGGCATGGCCCTCCGCGGACCGCAGTACGCCACCCCCGACGTCACCCTCGACGACTGGGCCCTCGCCCGGGAACTGGGCGTGCTCATCTCCGTACACGTCGGGGACGGCGCATGGGGACGCAACCGGCCGGTCGCCTGGCTCGCCGAGAACGGGCTGTTGGGCCCCGATGTCGTCTGCGCCCACTGCAACTCCCTCGCCGACGACGAGTTCCAGATCATGGCGGACTCGGGCTGCTCGGCCGCAATGACACCCGAGATCGAGATGCAGATGGGGCACGGCTGGCCCGCCACCCGACGACTGCTCGACGTGGGGATGGCACCCACCCTCGGCATCGACATCGCCACCTGCAACACCGGTCACCTCTTCCAGGTGATGCGCACCGTACTGCTGGTGGAACGTGCCTTCGCCCATGCCGAGGCCGCGCAGCGCGGCGGCGTCCTCGAAGCACAGCTCCCGCTGAACACCAGTGACGCGATCGAGTTCGCCACCATCAACGGGGCCAAGGCGCTGCGCCTCGACCATCGGATCGGTTCGCTGACGCCGGGCAAGGACGCCGACCTCGTGCTGATCCGGGCGGACGGAATCGAGATGGCCCCCATGAACAACGCCGCGGGCGCGGTCGTGTTGGCCGGACACCCCGGATTGGTCGACTCGGTGTGGGTCGCAGGACGCCGCGTCAAGGCCGACGGCAAACTCGTGGGCGTCGACGAGCAGAAGGTGGTCGGACTCGTCGACCGGTCCAGGGACTTCGTCCTCGCACAGGCCGGAGTCGAGCCGGGCGGCCGGTTCCACCCGCCCGGCTACTGAGCGACTCCGCTCGCTGCGAAGTCCCCGCGCCCGCCAGCCCGTCGAGGGCCGACGGGCCGGCGAAACGCCGTAGCGCGCCCGAGCGCCGCCCCCTCCGCGCCCACCGTCCCCGCCCTGTCGCCCCGGGCGGGGACACCCGTCCCACCCGATGGAAGAACCGACCAATCCTGTCGGCGGTCGGTTCCGAATGCAGGGTGTGACGATCAAACGAACAGCCCTCACGCACGGTGCGTCGGCGGGAGCGAGCGGCCTCCTGGCCGGCTTCGCCGCCCTCGCCGCGGCCGAACTGATGGCTGCTGCCGTTCGGCCCGAAGCCGGACCCGTCACCGCCGTCGGCGGTGCGGCGATCGATCTCACTCCGGCACCGGTGAAGGACTGGGCGATCCGCTCCTTCGGCACCAACGACAAACTGGTGCTGCAACTCGGCATCGTCAGTGTCCTGGTGCTGTTCGCGCTGGCTCTCGGGCTGCTCGCCCTGCGCCACCGCAAGGTCGGCGCGGCCGGTGTACTCGTCTTCGGCGTCGTCGGAACCGTGGCGGCCCTCAGCCGGCCGGATTCCCAGAGCTGGACCGACGCGCTGCCGTCGCTGGTCGGCGCCCTGGTCGGCTCCGCGGTCCTGTACGTCCTCATCGGAGCGCTCGGACCGGCACCGGTCCCCGGGGCCGGGTCCGAGGTACGACCCGATCGCCGTGCCTTCCTCGTCGCCGCCTCGGCCGCCGCCGTCGCATCTGCCGGAGTGGGGACGCTCGGCCGTTCCCTCACGGCACGCCACGGCAAGGACGCCATCGCCTCCCGTACCGCCGTACTCCTCCCCCGACCCGCGTCACCCGCCGCGACGATCCCACCCGGCGCACGGCTGCGCGTTCCCGGGCTGAAGCCCTTCACCACCGCCAACAAGGACTTCTACCGTGTCGACACCGCGCTGGTGGTGCCGAAGGTCGACGCCACCACATGGCGGCTGCGCATCCACGGCAAGGGCGTGCGGGAACCGCTCACCCTCACCTTTCGGGATCTGCTCGACCGTGAGCTGATCGAACGCGACATCACCCTCACCTGTGTCTCCAACGAGGTCGGCGGGCCCTACGTCGGCAACGCCCGGTGGATCGGCGTCCGCCTCGCCGACCTGCTGCGCGAAGCGGGGGTCAAGCCCCCGGCGAGGGGCGGCCCGGCGGACCAGTTGGTCGCGCGGTCCGTCGACGGAATGACCCTCGGCACCCCGGTCGACGCCGTCATGGACGGGAGGGACGCCCTGCTCGCCCTGGGGATGAACGGCGAACCACTACCGTTCGACCACGGCTTTCCCGTACGCATGGTCGTTCCCGGACTGTACGGCTTCGTCTCCGCCTGCAAGTGGATCGAGGACATCGAGCTCACCACGTTCGACGACTACGACCCCTACTGGGTGAAGCGCGGTTGGGCGCGCGAGGCACCCATCAAGACCCAGTCCCGCATCGACACCCCCAAGCCCTTCGCCCGGCCCGGTGCCGGCACGGTGATGATCGCGGGAGTCGCCTGGGCCCAACACCGAGGCGTCGAACGGGTGGAGGTCCGCGTGGACGACGGCCCTTGGCGACGGGCCGACCTCGCGGAACAGCACACCGTCGACACCTGGCGCCAGTGGTCCCTTCCGTGGCGCGCGACCCCGGGAAGCCACACCCTCTCCGTCCGTGCGACCGACCGCACGGGTGAGGTCCAGACGGAAGAACGGGCCAAGACCGTTCCCGACGGGGCCAGCGGCTGGCACACGGTGGTCGTCAACGTCGAGTGAGGGACGCGCCGATGTCCCTCGCCCGACGACGCCCCGTGTCGCCAGCCGCAATGATCGACCTGCCCGAGCGGTACGCGGGAGGGCCCGTGCCTTCCCCGGCAGCCCGATCGCTCCGACCGCCCCACCCTCGTGCCCCGTACGGGTGAATCCCACGACCCGGGCAATCCGGACCCCGGCCGGAGCCGAATCCACCACGGTCGAGAGCGTTTGAGCGGACGCAACCGGCCGGGTCCGCCCTGATGAGCCCATCGGGGAGCGCAGCAGGGCGGAGTCCGACGCCGCGGTGGCGAGGGCCACCACGGCGTCGGACACCATTTCGCACCCTGAAAGGCAGTACCCCACAGCGGGGGGCCGGCGTTGGACACCCGAACCACATCCCCCAGACCCAGCCCTACGGAGTCCCTGTGCCTGCCATCGACAGCACCGCCACACTGGAGAGCGGCTCGCCGTCCCTCACCTGGCCCGCCGCCCTGGGAGAGAACGTCAGCGAACGGGAGTTGACCTTCGCCGGCTTCCGCTACCTCTGTCGCACCGTACCCAGCAGTCGGCCGCGCACCGAACCCGTGCTGATCCTGGGCGGATCGTCCCAGGACCGGTACTCCTGGGTGCGCCACGAAGCACGGCTCGCCGAGGTGGGCGAGGTGATCACCGTCGATCTGCCCGGCTATGGAACCGCAGACTTCCTGCCCGCCAGTTACGGGATCGACTTCCTCGCCGCAACAGTCCGCCACCTCATCGACGAACTGCGCCTGCCCCGAGTCAATCTGATCGCGGCCTGCTACGGAGGTGCCGTGGGACTCCGCTTCGCCCAGCACTATCCGCAGCTGCTCCGGCGGCTGATGTTCGTCGGCATGACCCCCGCCATCCCCGAAGGCTATGCAGCCGCCATGCGCCGCTGGGACACCATGATCCGACAGGGCCAGATCCAGCCCATCGCCCGGGAACTCGCCGACCACTTCATGTCCCCTCCGGGCACCGGGACCGTCCGGCGGCACGCCGCGATCTCGCGGCTCGTCTACCAGCAGATCGCCGGCCAGGACCCCCAGCAACTCGCCATGTCCGCCGAACACAACAGCCGTCTGATGCACCATGAATGGCTGCGCCCGGAACCCGTACCGGTCGTGCCCACCCTCGTCGTCACCGGCGAACACGACACCCTCACCACCCCCGCCATGGGACGGGCCCTCGCAGCCGACCTCCCCGGTTCCCGGTTTCTGACCATCAAGGAGACCGACCACCTCGCCCCGCTGGAACGCATCGCCGACTTCGCCGACCTGATGGCCCGCTTCTGCACGGACGACCCCCTGGAAGACCTGGGCTACCTCAATCCGCCCGAGCCGTGCGACATCCCCCTGCCGCGCTGACCGGTTCCGGGCACGGCCGGGGGAGCGCCGCACCGGGTGGATCGGGGGAGCCCTACTCCCCGCGGGCCTCCCCGCCGGCGCACTCCCTGGCCCGGGCGGCCCGGCGCGGCGGGCCTTGGTCGCCGCGCTGACCGGCGCAGCTGAAGGCCGGCGACCGGACCGGCGGATTTAGAAGCGCTTCATCAGGCGTTCGGACAATGTCGGGCCCGAGCGGACACCGCAGACGCGATCCGCCGTTCCCGAACCCAGGGGGCCGTATGACGAGTCCGAGCCCGCACAGCACCCACCCGGAACTCCCCGAGTTCCCGATGTCCCGCCAGTGTCCCTACCACCCGCCCGCGGGCTACGCCGAACTCAGGAAGGAGGGCCCGCTCGCCCGTGTGCGGCTGTACGACGGCCGGGTGGCGTGGGTGGTGACGGGCTACGCCGAAACCCGCGGGCTGCTGGTCGACCTCCGGCTGTCCTCCGACCGCTCCCGGCCGGACTTCCCCGTACTCGTACCGCGCATGGCCGCCGCAAGACTCGTGGCGCTCGTGGGAATGGACCCGCCGGAACACGGCATCCAGCGACGGATGCTGATCCCCAGCTTCACCGTCAAACGGATCAACGGGCTGCGCCCCGCCATCAGACGCATCGTCACTCAGCGCATCGACGCGCTGCTCGCAGATGGGGGCGGGGAAGCCGATCTGGTGCCCCAGTTCGCCCTGCCGGTGCCCTCCGCGGTGATCTGCGAACTGTTGGGGGTGCCCTACGAGGACCATGAGTTCTTCGAGGAGCAGACCCGGCGGATGCTCCTCGCCACCAGTACCGCCGAAGAGGCCGCCACGGCGAGCCGTGCGCTGATCCGCTACTTCGACGAACTGATCGAAGCCAAGCTGGACGCGCCCGGGACCGGACTGCTCGACGAACTCATCGTCGACCGGCTCGGTACGGGAGAGCTCACCCAGGCCGAATTGGCCTCCATCGCCATGTTCCTCCTGGTCGCCGGACACGAGACGACCGCGAACATGATCGGGCTCAGCATCCTGACCCTGCTGGCGCACCCCGAGCAGTTCGCGCTGCTGCGGTCGGGTGAGGTGGCGGCAGCGGGCGCGGTCGAGGAACTCCTGCGGTTCCTCTCCGTCGCGGACGAACTCCAGCGGGTCGCCGCGGCCGACATCGAGATCGGCGGAGTGGTGATCGAGGAAGGAGACGCCGTGTACCTTCCGAACGCGGCGGCCAACCGTTCCGCAGAGGCGTTCCCCGACCCCGACACCCTGGACATCGGACGCGGCACACGCCACCACCTCGCCTTCGGCTACGGAATCCACCAGTGCATAGGCCAGAACCTGGCCCGGGCGGAGTTGGAGATCGCGCTCCAGGAACTCGCCACGCGGCTGCCGGACCTGCGTCTCGCCGTGCCGATCGACGGGCTCGGCACCAAACCCGGGGGATCTGTCCAGGGCATCGTGCGGCTGCCCGTCACCTGGTAGGTCGCCTGCCCCGGGTAGGCGGTCGTCCCGCTGGTGGAAGTGAACGGCCGTCGGCCCGGTGCACCACAGGGGCCGACGACCGTTCACGTCGGGATCAGGCCGCCGGCGCCTGCTCCTCCAGGAACTGCGCCACCGCCGCAGGAGTCGGATAGTCGTACAACAGGACCGGCGGCAGCAATAGCCCGGTCGCCTCGCACAGACGGTTGCGCACTTCCAAGGCGGTGAAGGACGAGAAGCCGATGTCGAGGAAGTTGTCCTGGGCGTCGATGAGCTCCGGTGACGGATGCCCCAACACATCGGCCGCATGGACGCGTACGAGGTGCAGATAGTCGCCCTCGTCCGGCTCGACCCCCGCCTCGATCGGCGAATTGATCGGTGAATCGCCCGGAGGGGGCACCACATCGACGCCCCGAACGCGCGGTGCCACCGATCGGGTCCGGGGCGGCCACCAGTAGTGGCGCCGCTCGAAGGGGTACGTCGGCAAGGGCACACCGGGCCCTGACAGCTCCCCGTACCAGGCATCCCAGTCCACCGGCGCCCCCGCCACGTGCAAGCGGGACAGCGCCGCCGTCAGCGTCGCCTCCTCCGGCCGCTGGCGCACCAATGTGGGAACCACCACCGAGCGGCCCGCGCCCTGAGCCAGGGCCGCCGTCACCAACGGAGTAAGCACGGCATCCGGTCCGACCTCGACGAACGCCGTCACCCCCGCCTTGGCCAACGTGTCGACCACCGCACCGAAACGCACCGGCGAACGCACATGTCGGGCCCAGTAGTCCGGCTGCTGCAACTCCTCCAGCTCCACCGGCTCCCCGGTCAGGTCCGAAACGATCCCCAGGGTCGGAGCCCGGAACCGCAACCCCGCCACCACCTGTCGCAACCCCTCCACGGCACCTTCCATGTGGTGGGAGTGGAAGGCGTGGCTGACCCGCAGGCGTTTGGTGCGCCGCCGCCACACCGACAGCGCGGCCTCGATCTCCGCCACCGCGTCCGCATCTCCCGAGACCACCACCGCCGTGGGACCGTTGACGGCGGCGAGGTCCACCCGGCCCGATACACCGGTCAGCAGTCCGCGCACTTCCTGTTCCGAAGCCTCACACGCCAACATGGCTCCACCGGCCGGCTGTTGGCTCATCAACCGACCGCGCGCCGCCACCAACGCACTCGCGTCCTCCAACGACAGCGCACCGGCCGCGGCGACCGCCACCAGACCGCCGATCGAATGCCCGGCCACCCACTCCGGCTCCGGCAACAGCCGGCCCAACAGCCGGAACAGTGCGAGCTCCACGGCGAACAACGCGGGCTGGGCGTACTCGGTCCGCTCCAACAGGGCCGCTTCCGCACTGCCCTCACCGGCCAGCAGCAACGACAGCAACGGCCGGCCCAACGGCCCGTCGAACGCCCCGCAGATCTCCGCCAGGTCCGCCCTGAAGTCCGGTCGGTGTTCGGACAGACCACGGCCCATCCCCACCCGGTGACTGCCCTGACCGGTGAAGAGGTATCCCGTCACCGGGGGCTCCCCGGCCACACCGCGCACCACACGCGGAGACGAACGTCCCGCAGCCAGCTCGGCGAGCGCCGCCAGGCGCTCCTCCCGCGGCCCCGGCAGCACCACCGCACGCTCGCGCAGATGCGTACGCCCCCGGGCCAGCGACGCACCGATCACCGCGTCCGGAACCTCGTCACCCCCACCCCGCACCCGCTCGACGAGCCGCTCCGCCTGCGCGCGCAGCGCCGGTTCGGTACGGGCCGACAGCGGCCAGACGGCGACCGACGCATCCACCGTCGCCGGGGTCTCCACCTCGGTCGGCGGCGCCTGTTCGACGATCACATGGGCGTTGGTCCCGCTGATCCCGAACGACGACACCCCCGCCCGGCGGGCGCGCCCCCGGTCGGGCCACGGCACCGCCTCGTCCGCCACCAACTCGACGGCTCCCGCCGACCAGTCCACGTGGGGCGTCGGTTCGTCCACGTGCAGGGTCCGCGGCACCACGCCCCGTCGGATCGCCTCCACCATCTTGATCACACCGGCCACGCCGGCAGCCGCCTGGGTATGGCCCAGATTGGACTTCAACGACCCGAGGAGCAGCGGTTCTCCCACCGGCCGTCCCTGCCCGTAGGCGGCGAGCAGGGCCTGTGCTTCGATGGGGTCGCCGAGCCGGGTGCCCGTACCGTGCGCCTCGACGACGTCCACCTGTTGCGGGGCGAGCCGCGCCGCCGCCAGGGCCTGTTGGATCACCCGTTCCTGGGTGGGGCCGTTGGGAGCGGTGAGCCCATTGCTCGCACCGTCCTGGTTGACCGCGGATCCACGCAGCAGTGCCAGCACCCGCCGGCCGTTGCGACGGGCGTCCGAGAGGCGCTCCAACAGGATCAGCCCGGCCCCTTCCGAGAATCCGGTGCCGTCCGCACCGGCTGCGAAAGCCTTGCAGCGCGCGTCCGGGGAGAGCCCGCGCTGTCTGCTGAACTCCAGCAGCAGCAGGGGGGTCGCCATGACGGTCACCCCGCCCGCCAGTGCGAGATCGCACTCCCCGGAGCGCAGTGACCGTGCCGCGAGATGCATGGCGACCAGCGAGGACGAGCACGCCGTGTCGATGGTGACGGCGGGGCCCTCCAACCCGAGGTGGTAGGCGATCCTCCCGGACGCAACGCTGGTCGCGTTCCCCGTCATGAGGTGCCCCTCATAGCCGTCCGGGATGTCGTCGGGCGCAGGGACGTACGCCTGGGAGACCACACCGGCGAACACTCCCGTCCGGCTGCCCCGCAAACCCCCCGGCGGGATGCCGGCCCGCTCGAAGGTCTCCCACGCCGTCTCCAACAACAGCCGCTGCTGCGGGTCGGTGGCGACGGCCTCCCTCGGGCCCATCCCGAAGAACGCCGCATCGAACTCGCCGGCGTCGTGCAGAAAGCCCCCTTCGCTGACGTACGTCGTTCCCGTCCGGTCCGGATCCGGGTCGTACAGCCCCTCCACGTCCCACCCCCGGTTCACGGGGAAGCCCGACACCGCATCGCGCTCGTCTGCCAGCAGCCGCCACAGGGACTCGGGGGAGTCCACGCCGCCCGGGAACCGGCAGCCCATCGCCACGATCGCCAACGGCTCGTGATCGCGGTCCTCCAACTCCTTGATGCGTCGCTTCGCCTGCTGGAGGTCCGCGGCGGCCCGTTTGAGGTAGTCGCGGAGCTTGTTCTCGTTGCTCATCGCAGTCGCACTCTCTCCGTTGTGGGGGTTCAGGACGCGTCGACTTCGCCGATGTCACCCAGTCCGAGGTCCAACGCCCGGAACAACTCCTCATCGGTGGCCGTGCTGAGATCGGTCTCCGGGGGTGCCTGGTCGGCGTCGCCCTGGTCGGGGCCCGCCTCTTCCTCCCAGCGCCAGAGCGCTGCGCGGAGCCGCTCCCGCAACACGGCGAAGTCGGGGCTGTCGACGGTCACCGATGCCAACAGCCGGTCCAGCTCGGCCGCCGGGTCGCCGGGAGCGAGCAGGGCCAGGAGTCGGCTCGCCAGCGCCCGCGGGGTGGGGAAGTCGAACACCAACGTCGTGGGCAACCGCAGCCCGGACGCCGTGGCGAGCCGGTTGCGCAACTCCACCGACGTCAGGGAGTCAAAGCCGACCTCCTTCAACGCCCGGTCCGCAGCGATGTCGTCCGCGGCCAGATGCCCGAGCACCGCCGCCACCTGGTCGCGCACCAGGGTGAGCACCACCCGCTCGCGCTCGGGACCGGGCAGCGCGGCCAGCCGTTCCGCCAGACCGCGCGGGGACTCCCCGGACGTGCGTGCGGCACGTCTGACGACCGGCCCGCGCACCAGGGCGCGCAGCACCGGCGGCACGCCGACCGTACCGGCCTGTGCCCGCAACGTCCCGGTGTGCAACGGCGCCGGCACCAGCAGGGGCCGCCCCGCCGCCACGGCCGCATCGAACAGGGCGAAGCCCTCGGCCAGCGACATCGGAACGAGCCCGCCCCGGCCGATGCGGGCACGGTCGGTGTCCCCGAGGTGCCCTGTCATCCCGGACGCGTCCTCCCACATGCCCCAGGCCAGCGAAACGGCCGGCAGTCCCAGCCGGTGACGGTGCACGGCCAGTGCGTCCAGGAAGACGTTCGCAGCCGCGTAGTTCCCCTGACCGGCACCCCCGAGCAGCCCGGAGACGGAGGAGAACAGCACGAACGACGTCAGATCAAGACCGAGCTCGCCGCTCAGCTCGTGCAGATGCCATGCCGCGTCCACCTTCGGCCGCAACACGACGTCGACCTTCTGCGGTGTGAGCGAGGAGACCACCCCGTCGTCGAGGACGCCGGCCGCATGGACGATGTCCGTGATGGGGTGCGCGGGATCCACCGAAACCAACACCTCCGCCAACGCCTCACGGTCGGCCACATCGACCGCGACCACGCGCACGCGGGCCCCCAGAGCCTCCAACTCGGCCGTTAGCTCAGCGGCCCCGGGCGCTTCGGGTCCGCGGCGGCCCGTCAGCAGCAGGTGTCGTGCGCCGCGAACGGTCACCAGATGGCGGGCGAGGGCGGCGCCGAGCGTACCGGTACCACCGGTGATTAGTACGGTGCCCGGCCCGCCTTCGGCCTGGCCCGCGGGCGTCGGGACGGTGAGCACCACCTTCCCCACCTGCTTCGCCTGTGCAAAGTACCGGAAGGCGTCCGGTGCCCTTTCAACGGGCCAGCTGGTGACCGGCAGTGGCGTCAACACCCCCGCTTCGCAGAGTTCGAGTACCCGGGACAACACCCGTCCCACGGTGTCGGGGTCCATGTCGAGCAGTTCGAACGGTCGGTACGCCACTCCCGGTCGCTCGGCGGCCACCAGGCCCGGATCTCGGAGATCGGCGATGCCCATCTCCACGAAACGCCCTCCGATCCGCAGGAGCCGCAGGGAGGCATCGATGAACTCCCCGGTCAACGAGTTGAGTACGACGTCCACCCCCTCGCCATCGGTGGCCGCAAGGAAGCTCTGCTCGAACTCCGTCGTCCGCGAAGACGCCAGATGGGTCTCGTCCACTCCCAGTGCCCGCAGCGCCCCCCATTTGGCGGGGCTCGCAGTGGTGAACGCCTCCAACCCCAGATGACGCGCCAGCTGAAGGGCCGCCAGCCCCACGCCACCGGCCCCCGAATGGATCAGCAGCCGCTCGCCCTCGGTGACTTCTGCCAACTCCACCAGCCCGTAGTAAGCGGTGGTGAACACCGCCGGTACGCCCGCGGCCTGGGTGAAGGACCAGCCACGGGGGATGGGTGCGAGCAGCCGTCGATCGGCCACGGCGATCGGCCCCGCCGCACCGGGCACGAGTCCGAAGACCCGGTCACCGACGTCCAGACCGGTCACTCCGGGACCGATCTCCACCACGGTTCCCGCCGCCTCGGTCCCCAGCGGGCCACCACCGGGGACCACCCCCAGCACGGTCAGCACATCGCGGAAGTTCAATCCGGTGGCGCGCACCGCGATCCGCACCTGGCCGGGCTCCAGTGGGGCGTCTGCCGCGGGATGGGCGGCCAGACGCAGATCGTCGGGTGAACCGCCCACGGACTCCAGCCGCCACGAGCCCCCGTCGAGGGGCGGGGAGAGCGGGGTGCTTCCCGCGGCGGGTGACGCCAGACGGGGAACCGACAACTTTCCGTCACGCAGGGCGAGTTGTGGTTCGCCCGTGCTTAGCGCCGCTTCCAGAACCCGCCGGGACGGGGAGCCCTCGGCCGGATCGTCGATGTCGACGAGGACGATCCGATCGGGGTTCTCCGTCGCCGCGGAACGGGCCAGCCCCCACAGGGGTGCCGCCGTGAGGTCCTGTACGTCCCCGGAGACGGCCGCCACGGCATGGCGGGTGAGGACCACCTGAAGTGGTACGGAGTCATCGCCCTGGTCCGACCGGTCCTGGAACCGGGCGAGCAGTGCGGTGAGCGAGGCGCGCACCGCCTGCGGTACGGCACCCTCGCCCGCGGCGGTGGCGTCCACCACCTCGTACACGGGCGGTGTGGGCGCCTCATCCGGCAGGGGGACCTCGTTCCACCCCAGTTCGTAGAGCGATTCCGCCGTGGCCACGGGCTTGCGGGCGGAGGACAGCTGACCCTCGGGCACCGGACGCAGCGTCAATGCGTCGACGGAGAGGACCGGGGCGCCCGCAGGGTCACTGATCGAGACGCTCACGGTGTCCTCACCCGCCGTTCCCGGGGTGATCGTGACCCGGAGCGTCGTCGCCCCCGTCGCCCGGAGCGTGACACCGCTCCAGGAGAAGGGCAGCCGGACGCCGTCACCCAGGAAGTCCCCGAGCGCCATGGCGTGGAGACCGGAGTCCAACAGGGCGGGATGCAGGGCGAAGCGGGCCGCCTCTTCCTCCTGTTCGGGGGAGAGGGACACCTCCGCGTGCACGGCGGTGCCGTCGGCGGAGCGCCAGGCGGCATGGAGATTCTGGAATCCGGGCCCGTATTCGTATCCGAGAGCGGCCAGTTCGTCGTAGAGGTTCTCCACATCGAGAGCCGCCGCGCCCTCCGGCGGCCAGTTCACGGTCCCATCGGTGTGCTCCGGAGCGGGGTCGTGCGGCTGCGGTGCGAGCACGCCGGATGCGTGGCGCGTCCAGTGTTCGGTGTGTTCGTCGAAGGAGTGCACCGAGAAGGGTCGTTGGCCGGCTTCGTCCGGTGCCTGAACCGCCGCCTGGATACGTACGCTGCCGTGTTCGGGGATGAGCAGGGGAGCTTCAAGGGTGAGCTCGCCGATCCGGCCCGTGCCGATGCCCTCCGCCGCGTGGAAGGCGAGTTCCAGCAGGGCGGTCGCGGGCAGGAGCGCGGTCCCGTTGACCGCATGGTCGGTGAGCCAGGGATGTGCCGGAGCGGATATGCGCCCCGTGAGCAGGACTCCGTGGCCGTCCGCGAGGGACGTGACCGCGGTGAGGAACGGGTGCTGCGAGGAGTCGAGTCCCAGACTCCGCGCGTCGCTCTGGGCGGCAGGACCCTCCAGCCAGTAGCGGTGGTGTTGGAAGGGGTAGGTGGGGAGGTTGGGGGGTGGTGTGGTGGGGGTGGTGTGCCAGTGGGTGGGGGTGCCGTGGGTGTGGTGTTGGGCGAGGTTGTGGTGGAACTGGTTGAGGGTGCCGTGGTTGCGGCGGAGGGTGCCGGTGATGAGGGTGGGTGTGTTGGTGTGTTCTGTGCCTGTGCCTGTGCCTGTGCCTGTG
>NZ_JBEXVD010000044.1:0-33658 GCF_040638655.1 Streptomyces sp. NPDC005963
TGGCTGTGTTCGGTGCCGCCCTGGAGGTAGACACCGCAGGTGAGGTCTGATGCGGTGACGAGGCGGTAGTCGCGTTGCACGCGGTGCTTGCCTGTTGTGTCGCGCTGGAAGTGCTGGTCGAAGTCGCCGAGGAGGAAGGCGGGATCCACGCCGTCGTAGCCGGTGGCGAAGACCAGGGCGTCGACGGCGAGTTCCTCCGTCCGGTTGTCGCGCAGCGAGCGCAGCACCACCTGCGTACCGTCCCCGGCGCGTTTGACCCTTCGGAATGGGACAAGGCGGACCCTAGCCGTCAGAGAACCGCACTCGTTGAGGAAATCGGAGCTCTGCCGAACCGTTCGTCGGACGTCGTACTTTTCGGGAGACGCGGCACCACGTGAGATGACCACACTGCAGGTGGTGAGCTCGTTGGTGGTGCCGTCGCCCTTGCGCATCTGGATGAGGCGCAAATCTCCTTGCCAAGCCTGCTCGACATACCCATGAAGTCTCTCCCGATTGCGTCCGGAAACCTCGGCTAATGGCCAGAGGGCCCGCCATGTAGTGTGGTTCGGAGAGTGCGTCAAAGGCAACGAGAAGGCGGCATGAAGTCCCCCAGAGAACTTCCACATGCGTGCTCGACATTCAGAAGCATTGTCCTGTTGACGGGACGGCGATAAGGTCGACGCAGATTCTTGAGCCTTCGTACGCACGGCCTATCGCGTATCGCTCGCTCAGGCTCCGGTCGCCACCGGCTGAGCCTGCTCGGCGTCGTTCCCGGGCCGGGCGTTCTCCCCGGAAGCGCTCGTGCCCAACGCGGCCGGGCCCGTGGATCTTTTGAGCCCGGAGATCTCCCCTTGCTCGGTCGGCTCGCCGAGGGCCTCCAAGGCACTCGCAGCCGCGCTGTTCAGTGTGGTCGTCACCCACTGCTCGAAGTCGACGCCCAGTTGTTCCGCTACCTTGTGCCACCACTGGAGGTGATCGCCGGGAACCTCCAGACGACGGCTCGGCTCGGTGCGCGTGGGTGGCTGCTGCTCGCCCTGGCGCGCGGCGCGGAGGGCGCCGCGCAACTGCTTGGTGGTCCACTGCTGCTGTTCAGCCCTCTCAAGCCAGCAGTCCTGTTCCTCAACCGGCATGGAGGCCAGCTCGGCGTGGTGCTGGAAGCTCAGGGTGGGCCGGCGCCGCGTGAGGTCGAAGCGCCGTGAAACCCACGCGTAGTTGCGCAGGGTCTGGTAGGAGAGGCCTATGGCGCGTATTCCGCGCTGGTACCGGTCGGTGTAGTGGTCCTTGCCGTAGACGAGCCAGTCGCCCAGCCACCAGGAGGACGAGTCGAGGACACCTGCGAGCTGGCGCCCGGACCGTTCCCATTCGTCGTAGGCCATCCCGGTCGGCATTTGCAGACCCACCTTGGTCGTCAGCACCTGGCCGCGGTCTGGTCCGGCCCCTGCGGCGGGCGACCGTCGTGGCGGGGGCTGGGGAAGGGAGGTTGTTGGGCCGCTCCGCGACCCCAGGGTTGAACCGGCCTGCTTCGCCATCACGCCTCCTTGAGTTGGGTGCACACAACCGGCCAGGTCTCGCGGGACGGGCTGAAGCGGCGCCGGGGCGGTGCTTAGTACTTGCGCGGTGAACACGTGTGGTGCGTGGCGCCGATGGTCGGGTGACGCGTGTCGTTCGGGTCGACCGCTCGGCGGGGATCGTCGGGGGTGTCGGGCGGACGGGCAATGGCGCCCATGGGAGGTTCAGCAGGAACGCGCCGCGCCCCCCGCGTGGAGCGCCGTGGTTGCGTCCTGTGCGATCTGCCGCAACAGCGGCCAGGGAGCGTCCATGAAGTAGAAGTGACCGCCGTCGAAGACGCTCAGACCCAGGAATCGGTCGGTGTGCTTCTCCCAGCCCTTCATCAGCCGGGGTGCGGCGGAACGGTCCTCGGTGCCGGCGTAGGCGGAAAGTGCCACGGGCAGTGGGCGGGCGTCGGGAGCGAGGCGCCAGTCTTCTGCCAGGCCCAGGTCGGCGCGGATGGTCGGTGCGAAGAGGGACCATAGGTCGGGGTCGTCGAAGACCTCGTCGGGTGTGCCGCCCAACTGCTGCAGATGGTTACGCAGTTCGGTGTCGGACAGTTCGCGGTACCCGCTGCCCAGGCCCGTCGGCTGTGGTGCCGGCTGTGCGGAGAGGCCAACCCACACCGGTAGCGGTAGGCCCTGGTCGACGATCCGTCGGCTGATCTCATACGTCAGGACGGCGCCCATGCTGTGTCCGAAGAGCGCGTAGGGGCAGGTCAGGTCGGGCTCGATGCTGCGCAGCAGGAAGTCGGTGAGGTGGCCGACGTCTCTGATAGGCGGCAGGTCGATGAGGAGACCGTGGCCGGGTGCGTCGAGCAGCCGTACGTCCCATGTGTCCGGCAACTCGGCCGGCCAGTTGCGGTACTGCAGATGTGAGCCCCCCGCGTGGTGCAGGACGAAGAGGCGCAGGGTGGGTCGTGAGTGGTCCATCGTTCCCCCTCGGATCGGGCCACGCGTCTTCGACCATAGAGCGGGGGCCGATGCGCAGGGCGTGGACACGAGAAGAGTTCTGCCACTGTTGCAGCGGCTCTTGAGCGTTCCTTTGAGGCCTCCGACGACGCGGGCGGCCGATGAGCCGCCCGGCTGTCGACCGTCGGCTTGACGCTCGTCCACCGGAATCGGCGGAGCTGAGTTCGGTGGACGGACCCGCCCGCAGAGCAGGCGCGGCATCGTTGCACAGGAATGCGACGGGGTACAGAAGATCCCGGTGGGTGCAGGTCCGGAAGGGCGACCGGTTGGCCCGCGAGCACGTCGTCCTTGTAGCGCAGACGTTCGTGTCCTTACGGTGACGTGGCATTGCCGGGGTCGCCCTCCAGCCGGATGTCCTGTCGACCGGACAGCGCCGAGCGGTGACCGGCGTCCGGTGCCTCCTGGCACTCGGCCCGGCGAGCCCCATCCCCAGTAGCCTCGTGACGGTTAAGGACGGTGCCAGTTGAGCACGAACCCATTTGATGACGAGGACGGCCGCTTCTACGTCGTGGTCAATGACGAGGAGCAGCACTCCCTGTGGCCGGTGTTCGCCGATGTGCCCGCGGGTTGGCGCGTGGCTTTCGGTGAGGCGTCCAGGTCCGATTGCCTGGAGTACGTCGAGCGGAACTGGACCGACCTGCGCCCCCGGAGCCTGCGTGAGGCCATGGCGGTGGACTAAAACACCGCACGGATCCAAGGAAGTTAATTCGCCAGGTGCCCTTGGCTCTGTTGGTGCGCGACGGCGCTGACGCGGTGGGGCCGACACCTACGTCTCGGCCGTGAGTGAGAACAGCCGATGTCGGTGAGCAACCGCGGTGAGCCGTTTTGGTCCGTTCCTCGTCAGGTCACGGACCAAGGGGGCGCCCACCACATCGGTGGCAGTCGGCTTCTTGTCACGTCGGCAGCTACGGAGAGGCATCGGCAGACGACCACCGCACTCACAGTCGAGCTGTTCGTCCGCCAACTGGAGTACGACCCGGAACCGGCGCCCGCGCATGGCCTGCCCGTCCACGAGTGGGTGGGCCTGTGCTCGACGTGCCGACCGGCAGACCCAGCACCGGACACCTCTCACATTGGAGTCAGTCAATGATTCTTCAGGGAAGGCGGGTTGTCCTGCCCCCGGAGCCAGTCGTCCACAAGCGGTTCGAAGCGCATGTGCAGGCCACCCCCGACGCCGTTGCCGTCTTCTGCGCCGGGCAGCGGCTGACGTACGCGGAGCTGGACGCGAAGGCGAATCGGTTCGCGCACTTCCTGACGGCACGCGGACACGGTCGGGGTGCGAAGGTCGGCGTCTGTCTCGACTATTCGATCGACATGCTCGTGGCCATCCTCGGCACGCTGAAGGCAGGTGCGGCCTATGTGCCGTTCGACCCGGCCTACCCGGCGGCGAGGCTGCAACTGCTGCTGGGCCAGGTGCCCGATCTCGCCCTGATCGTGGCCTCCCCCGCGACGGCCGGGCTGGTCGATTCCGCGGCTGCCGAGGTCGTCGACCTCCAAGAGCTCTCCGATCTGCTGGACGGTCTTCCCTCGATCGATCCCGGTGTTGCCGTCACCGGGGACGACGTGTGCTACGCGGTTTTCACTTCCGGGTCCACCGGCACCCCGAAGTTGACTGCCGTGCGGCACGAGGGCTGGTTCAACCTGATGAACTGGCTGGAGCTTGAGTACGGTCTGCACAGCGGGTCGAACAACCTGGTCGTCAGTGCGTTCGGGTTCGACCTTTCCCAGCGCAGCCTGCTGACGCCACTGTTCTGCGGTGCCACCCAGTACCTCATGGAGAGTCGGAACTTCGACCCACTGATGGCGTACCGACTGCTGACGAACCATGAGATACGCACGGTGCACTGCGCTTCCAGCACGCTGTACCTGTTGGTGGACTGGGAGACCGCGCGCGGAGGTGAGGTGCTCACCCGGCTTGACTACATGCTGTTCGGTGGGGAGCCGCTGAAGTTCGAACGTATCGCCAACTGGGCCCGGCGCGAGGGCAATACGTGCACCCTCCTGCACCAGTACGGCGTCGCCGAGTGCACGGACGTCGCGACGTCGTACGACCTGTCGCAATATCGGACCGGCGAGCAGGACATCGCACCGGTCGGCCAGCCGGCCTACAACACCGACATCCATCTCCTCGACGAGCAGTTGCGCGGAGTCGGGCGCGGGGAGTCGGGCGAGATCTGCATCTCCGGTGCCGGGGTCGGAGCGGGCTACCTCAACGGCACCGGTCCCGAGAACGAGAAGTTCACCACGATCGAGGTCGAAGGCGTGCCGCTCAGGCTGTACCGCACGGGAGACCGCGGGCATGTGACCGATGCCGGCGAACTCGTCGTCGCCGGCCGAATGGACGCGCAGGTGAAGGTGCGGGGCATGCGCATCGATCCCGCCGACATCGAGCGCGCGCTCGGCAGGTTGGCCGGGGTCCGCGAGGCGGCCGTGGTGGTCACGTACAACGACTTCGGTGAGGCTGAGTTGGTCGCTTTCATCGTCCCCTCAGGAAAGGAACTCACCGAGGACGACCTGCGTACCCGACTTCTGAGGGTACTACCGAGGAATATGGTTCCGGCCAGGTTTGTCAATGTCCTTCGAATTCCCCTGAGTCCGCATGGAAAGGTCGACCGAGCGGGGCTGGTCGATACATGCCGGAACCTGTACGCCAATAGCGGCACGGCTGCGTAGTCGACTGTCTTGATGGCAACCGAGAGGACTGTGATGATTGCCGAAACGGTACGTGCCATATGGTGCCGAGAACTCCAGTGCGATGATATTTCTGTCGATGACGACTTCTTCTCCGTCGGTGGCCAGTCCGTGATCATGTCAAAGATCCAGATTGCCTTCATGAACGAGCTGGGAGTCGAGGTCGCGATGGACCAGATGTACCTCAACCCGACGGTCGCTTCGATCTCCGACTACATCGAATCCACGAATTCGGTCACCCTCTAGATCACCGCTCGACTGGTACCGCGTTCTTCTTCCGCCGATGAGGTGCGGTTCGGAATCAAATGCCCCCGCACGGATTTGTGTCCGCGGCATCGACTATTCCTTCCGTTGTTTCGGTATTGGCTTTGCTCCACCCCAATGGCTCACTTGGCTCCGGCCGTTGGGATTTATGAATCCAATCTGGAAAGAGAGGTGCCGCCATGTACGACGTCATTGTCATCGGTGCCCGTTGTGCGGGTTCGCCGGCGGCCATGCTGTTTGCGCGGCAGGGATATCGTGTCCTGCTGTTGGAGAAGGCGAGGTTTCCGCAGGACACGCTTTCGTCGCACTACATCCACCAGCCGGGCGTGGCGTTGCTCGATCGGTGGGGGCTGCTTGACGAACTCCGCAACGCCGGTTGCCGGCCCATCAACCACCAGAGCTATGAGGCGCTCGGTGTCCGTCTGGAAGGGTTCTCCCTGCCGGTCGACGGTCATCGGACCACGTACGCGCCGCGGCGGTTCGTGCTCGACCCGATCCTCGCCCGCGGAGCCGTGGCCGCCGGTGTGGAGTTCCGCGAGTCATGCACGGTCAACGACCTGCTGTACGAGGGCGACCGGGTTGCCGGAGTGCGGTACACGACGCCTGGCGGCGGTGAGGCGACGGAGCGCGCGCGGCTCGTCGTCGGCGCAGACGGCATGCGCTCGCTGGTGGCCCGCAAGGTCGGTGCGCCGAAGGTCATCGAGCACGCACGGATGACCTGCACCTACTACAGCTACTGGGACAAAGTCCCCGCGCACTTCGAGTTGTACGAACGGCCCGGGCGTTGGATCGCCCTCGCTCCCACCAACGACGGCCTTACGCTGATCATGACCTACTTCCCCCAGAGCGAGTTCTCGGACGTCCGCACCGATGTGGAGTCCCACTACCTCGACGCCGTCCGCACAACAGCCCCCGAGTTGTACGAGCGGATGTCCGATGGCGAGCGCGTGGAGCAGATGTACGGCACCGGGGCGCAGGAGAACTACTTCCGTAAGGCCCACGGGCCCGGATGGGTGCTGCTCGGCGACGCCGTGCACCACAAGGACTCCATCACCGCCCGCGGCATCACCGACGCCTTCCTCCAGGCTCAGTCGCTCACCGAAGAGATCGGGGAGCAACTCCACGACGACATCGCGCTCACGAAGGCGCTGAGGCGCTACGAGAACGGACTGCAAGACACGTCCTACAGCTTCTACCAGGGCGCGCTCAACGCGGCCGAGCTCAAGCCCGAAAGGCACACGGAGATGGTGCGGAAGCTGGTCGGCAACCAGGACCTGACCGACCGCTACTTCTCGACGGTGTCGGGCGCGTACTCCTTCGACGACTTCTACAGCAACGAACTCTTGACAGTACTCGATCAGGGCTGACCGGCGGATTGTTCCCCGACAGACCCGCCGATTTGGAGACTCAATGATCCCGTTGTCGTTCGCGCAGCGCCGGCTGTGGTTCGTGGACCGGTTCGAAGGCCCGTCGCCGACCTACAACGGGGCCTTCGCCCTGCGGCTGACCGGTGAGCTGAGCGTCAGTGCACTGCAGTTGGCGCTGCGCGATGTCGTCGAGAGGCACGAGATCCTCCGCACCGTGATCGTCGAGGACGGTGACGGAGTCCCGCACCAGCAGGTGCTGCCGTCCGGTCGGCAGCCCTTCGATCTGCCGGTGGTCGAGGCCGCGGGGGAGGAGGAGCGTGCGGCGGCGGTCGATGAGCTCGCCACCGCGACCTTCGACCTGGCCACCGACATACCAATCCGAGCCAGGCTGGTGCGGTGCGGATCGCGCGAGCACACGCTGGTGTTGGTGATGCACCACATCGCCGTGGACGGGGAGTCCTTCAGCCCTCTGTTCCGTGATCTCCATGTGGCCTATGCGGCTCGTACGCAGGACCGTGCCCCGGTGTGGGAGCCGCTGCCGGTGCAGTACGCGGACTACACGCTGTGGCAACGGGACGTGCTGGGTGACGAGTCCGATCCGGACAGCCTGGCGGCCAGGCAGCTGGACTACTGGCGACACATGTTGGCCGATCTGCCACAGCCGCTGGCCATGCCCACGGACCACCCGCGTCCGAAGGTGATGGGCCACGCCGGCGACATGGTTCCGTTCTCGATCGCCCCGGACCTGCTGCGGTCGATCGAGAAGCTGGCGGCCGAGGCGGACACCACGGTGTCGATGGTCATGCACTCCGCGCTGGGAGTCCTCCTGCACCACGTCGGCTGCGGTGACGACGTGCCCATCGGGGCGCCGATCGCGGGTCGTGTCGACGAGGAGCTGCGGGACCTCGTCGGCTTCTTCGTCAACACCTGGGTGCTGCGCGTCGAACTGTCCGGGAACCCGACCTTCTCGCAGCTGCTCCAGCAGGTGCGAGAGAGGGCATTGGCCGCGTACGACAACCAGGACCTGCCCTTCGAGCGGTTGGTGGAGCTCCTCAACCCCAACCGGTCCACCGCCTACAACCCCCTCTTCCAGGTGATGCTCGCCTGGCAGGAGCGAGTGCCGGAATTGAAGTTTCCCGGCCTCGCGGTCCAGGTCGCGAAGCTTGAGACCAGTACGGCCAAGTTCGACCTGTTCTTCGACCTGATCCCGAACGAGTCGGGTGGGGTGGGATGCAGGCTGGAGTACCGCACCGACCTGTTCGACCGGGACACGGTCGAACACCTTGCGCGCCGGTTCGTCCGCGTACTCGCTCAGCTCGTGGCCGACTCGGAGCGCCCGATCGGCCGGGTGGACGTGCTCGATGCGGCCGAGCGGGGCCGGCTGCTCACCCAGTTCAACGACACTGCGGCGGCGGTGTCCGAGCTGACCGTTCCGGAGCTGTTCGAACAGCAGGTGGCCAGGACGCCGGATGCCCCGGCGATCGTGTGCGATGAGCGCACCCTGAGTTACCGGGAGCTCGACGACCGGGCGAACGCGGTGGCGTGGGAGTTGGTCCGGCGTGGTGCCGGGCCCGAGGATCTGGTGGTGCTCGCGCTGCCGCGCACGGAGGACCTGGCGGTCGGCCTGCTCGGGATACTCAAGTCCGGCGCCGGGTACGTTCCGATGGATCCGCAGTACCTCACCGGGCGGGCGCAGAGCGTGCTGTCCGATGCGGCTCCGCGTTTCGTGGTCACCGATACCGCGACGTCGCAGGAGTTGCCGGACAACGACATGTCGCTCGTCAACCTGGACCTGCGGGCGCAGTGGGATGCACCCCAAAGGGTGCTGGACGACGAGGGACGGGTCTCGCCCTTGGCACCCGACAACCTGGCGTACGTCATGTACACCTCCGGTTCCACGGGCAAGCCGAAGGGCGCGGCGATCACCCATCGCGCTGTCGTCAACGGCGTGCAGGAACTGGTCCGTGTCCTGGACGCACCGCCCGGATCTCGGATGCTGGCCGGCACGTCCGTGAACTTCGATGTATCGGTCTTCGAGCTCATGTCCACCCTGTCCACCGGCGGCACTGCCGAGGTCGTCTCCTCAGCGTTGGTGCTCGGCGAGCGGGATGGCTGGGACGGCCAGGTGATCAGCACAGTCCCCTCGGTGCTCGGGGAACTGGTCGAGCACCTGGAGAAGACCACCGACGTGCACACGGTCGTCTTCGCGGGTGATGTGCTCCCGGCCCGACTGGTGCGGCTGGTGCGTGAGGCCCTGCCCGGCGTGCAGATCGTCAACTCCTACGGACAGAGCGAGAGTTTCTACGCCACCACGTTCTCCCTCGCGGCGTCCGAGGACTGGACGGAGGGCGACGTCGCGCCGATCGGCACTCCGCTGGGGAACATGCGCGCCTATGTGCTGAGTAGGGGCCTGGCCCCGGTGCCGCAGGGCGTGGTCGGTGAGCTGTACGTGGTCGGGACCTGCCTGGGCCGCGGCTACCACGGTCACCCGGGCATGACCGCCGAGCGCTATGTGGCGAACCCGTTCGGCCCTTCGGGCGAGCGGATGTACCGCACCGGCGACCTGGCCCGCTGGAACGCGCAAGGCCAGCTGGAGTGCCTCGGCAGGAGCGACGGTCAGGTGAAGGTGCGCGGATTCCGCATCGAGCCGGCCGAGGTCGAAGCTGTGTGTGAGCTCTACCCCGGCATCCGCGAGGCAGTGGTGATCAGCCGCGAGGTGCCATCAGGGGGGCATCAACTCGTCGCGTACGTGGTACACGAGGGCGACGGAGCCGTACCTGACGACGGGGCCGGTGGTGTTGGCGATGTGGATGTGCAGGCCGGTGCGTCGGCCGCCGAGCTGCGCCGGTTCGTGGCCGCACGGCTGCCCGACTACATGGTGCCGTCGGCCTTCGTGACCGTCGGCCGGATGCCGCTCGGCCCCACCGGCAAGTTGGACCGTTCGGCGCTCCCCGAACCGGAGTTCGTGGGCGAGGTCTACCGGAAGCCCCGCACGGAGTCCGAGGCGATCATCGTCGCAGCGTACGTGGACGTGCTCGGTGTGGAGCGGGTCGGCATCGACGACGACTTCTTCGCCGTGGGCGGAGACAGTCTGCGGTCCATCCAGGTGGTGGCCAGGGCCCGCGCGCGGGGTCTGAAACTGACCACGAGGGAGATCTTCGAGTGCCGCACCGCGGCCCGCCTCGCCGAGGTGGCCTCCGACCGGCAGGATCTGGTGCCCGCACTCGCGGAGGATGCGAGCGGCGGCGTCGGAGCGATGCCGTTGCAGCCGGTGGCACGGCAAGTGTTCGAGCACGGCGGCGGGATGAATCGATTCGCCATGGCGTTGGCGCTGGAGCTACCCGCGGGCATCGACGAGAACGGGCTCGCCGCGACGTTGGACGCCGTGCTCGACCGGCACGACCTGCTGCGCGCCCAGCTGGTGCGCGGCTACGACCCCAACCTGGAGGTACGTCCTGCGGGTGCTGTACGGGCGGCGGACCTGATCCGCCGGGTTCCCTGCGACGGGCTGGACGAGCCGTCCTCGCTCCAGACGGCGAAGACGGAGCTGGACGAGGCGGCCGGGCGACTCGACCCGGAGGCCGGGACGATGGCGCAGTTCGTCTGGTTCGACACGGCGTCGGGCGCCGGCCGGCTGTTGTTGGTGCTGCACCACCTGGTGGTGGACGGCGTCTCCTGGCGTATCCTCATGTCCGATCTCGCCGAGGCATGGCAGCACGTCCACTCCGGAAGGTCGCCCGAGCTGCCCGCGGTCGGCACCTCGGCCCGCCGTTGGGCACTGGCGCTCCAGGACGAGGCGCTCACCCCGGAGCGGGAAGCGGAACTCCCCTACTGGCAAGACCTGCTGGAGACTCCCACCCCCCCGTTGGGAACACGGGCGTTCGACCCGGCAGTGGACGTGATGTCCACGGTCGACACCGTGCGGGTGCAACTGCCCGCCGAGGTCACTGAAGCGGTGCTGACCAAGCTGCCCGCAGCGTTCAAGGGCACCGGGACCGACGTGCTGCTCGCCGCGCTGGGCTTGGCGGTGAACCGTTGGCGCGGTGCCGAGAGCCCGACCCTGGTTCGCCTGGAAGGCCACGGCCGCGAGGAAGGCATCGTCCCCGGCGCCGACCTCTCCCGGACCGTCGGATGGTTCACCAGCATGTACCCGGCCCGCATCGACGTGCGAGGGGCGGACCTGACCGACGTACTGGCGGGCGGCCCCGCGACCGGAACGGCGATCAAGCAGGTCAAGGAGCAACTGCGCCAAATCCCGGACAAGGGCGTGGGCTACGCGCTGCTGCGCCACCTCAACCCGGAGACCGCCGGGCAACTCGCCGACCATCGGATGCCGCAGATCGGGTTCAACTACCTCGGCCGGATCTCCGACACGGACGTACCCGAACACCTGCGTGCTCAGGGCTGGGGACCTGCGCCCTGGTCCGCCGAGCTGATCCCGGCACTCGACGAGGACCAGCCCGCACTGTCCGCCCTTGAGGTCAACTCCCTCGCCACGGACACCGCCGACGGCCCCCGGCTCCAGACCGCCTTCATGTTCCCCACCGGAGCGCTCTCCCGCGAGCGGGTTCATGAGCTCGCTGATCTGTGGGTCGAGGTGCTGCACGGCATGGCAGCCCACGCCACACGCTCGCAGGTCGGCGGCCTCACGCCCTCGGACGCTCCGCTGGTCGTGGTGAAGCAGGACGAGATCGAGGCGTGGGAGACACGCTACGGTCGGCTGACCGAGGTGTGGCCCCAGTCGCCCGGGCAGTCCGGCATCCAGTTCCAGGCCGCGATGGCCGAGGACTCCTACGACGTCTACCACATGCAGTTGGTGCTGCATCTGTCCGGACACGTGGACCCGGCACGTATGAGAGCGGCCGGGCAGGCGATGCTGGAGCGGTATCCGAACCTGCGAGCCGCGTTCGGGAGCACGGCCGTCGGCGATCCGGTGCAGGTCCTGCCGGACCACGTGACCCTCCCGTGGCGGCACATCGACGTGACCGGTCAGAACGGGGCCGATCAGGACGCGGCGCTCGACACGTTCCTCGCCGAGGACCGGGCCCACCGGCTCGATCCCGCCCGACCGCCGCTGTTCCGCCTGGGGCTGATCACTCACGGATCGCAGCAGGCCAAGCTCATCATCACGGCACACCACACCGTCTTCGACGGCTGGTCTTCGCCACTGGTGATCAGGGATCTGATCCGGCTGTACGCCGGGACCGGCGAACTCCCCCCGGTCCGCAGCTACGGCGACTACCTGACCTGGTTGTCCACGCACGACCGCGAGGCGTCAGCCGCCCGGTGGAAGGCAGAGCTCGATGGATTCGACCAGCCCACACTCGTCGCCCCGGACGCTTCCGTCCAAGAAGGGGCGTCGGCCATCGGGAAGGTCGAGGTGCCGCTGTCGATCGACAAGGGACGTGAGCTCGCCCGGCGCGCCGCGGAACTCGGCATCACGCTCAACACGCTCGTACAGGGTGCATGGGCCGTCCTGCTGTCGAAACTGACCGGATGGCAGGACGTGGTGTTCGGCGCTGCGGTCAACGGCCGGCCGGCAGACCTGATCGGCTCCGACGAGATGGTCGGGCTCTTCATCAACACCCTGCCGATCAGGGTGTTCTGGCGGCCCGACCAGAGCTTCGCTGACCTCGTCACCGCATTGCAGAACCGGCAGACGGCGCTGCTGGACCACCACTACTACGGCCTCGCCGACATCCAGCGCGAGAGCGGGCTACCCGCCCTTTTCGACACGTTCATCGGGTTCGAGAACTACCCGATGGACCGCGAGGGCATGGTCGACGCGAACACCTCGGCGGGCCTCACGATCGATGCCATCCGGCCGATCGCGGGCGCGCACTACGCGCTCGCCCTTGCCGCCGCCGACCCCTATCTGCGGCTCTCCCTCGACTACCAGAAGGACCTCTACACCCTCGCCGAGGCAGAGGCCGTCGGTGCCCGGCTGGTCCGGGTGTTCGAGCAGGTGCTCGCGGACCCGAAGACGCCGGTCAGCGCGATCGAGGTGCTGTCGGACGGGGAGCGGGACCGGTTGCTGCGGGGGGTCAACAACACGGCGCACCCGGTGACCGGGGGCACACTGCCCGACGCTTTCGAGGCCCAGGTGGAGCGCACTCCGGACCGTGTCGCGGTGATCGGCGAGCGGGAGAGCCTGAGCTACGCGACGTTCAACCGGCGCGCCAATCGGCTGGCGCACTGGCTGGTCGAACAAGGTGCAGGCCCGGACCGGTCCGTTGCCGTGCGGATACCGCGTTCAGTCGATCTGATGGTGGCGGCCTGCGCGGTGGCCAAGGCGGGCGCGGCGTACATGCCCGTGGACCCCGAGCTGCCAGAAGACCGCGTGCGACACATGCTCGACAGTGCGCAGCCCCTCCTGGTGCTCGAAGAGGAGTTGCAGGACGTCTCCGGGTATCCGGAGACCAACCCGGAACGTGCGCTGTTGCCGGACAACGTCGCGTACATCATCTTCACCTCCGGTTCCACCGGTGGCCCGAAGGGCGTACAGGTGTCGCACCGGTCCATCATGAACCGGATCGAGTGGGGTCTGGAACACTTCGGTGTCACGGCCGAGGACCGGGTGCTCTTCAGCACGGCGCCGAGCTTCGACGCGTCGATGCCGGAGATGTTCGCACCCTTGCAGGTGGGGGCCTCCGTGGTGATCGCGCGCCCGGACGGGCGCCGGGATCCGGCCTACTTGGCCGAGCTGATCCAGCGCGAGCGGGTGACCGGCGCGGTTTTCGTCTCGTCCCTGCTGGCGGCATTCGTGGACGAGCCCACGGCGCGCGGGTGCACCAGCCTGCGTTGGGTCGAGGTCGGGGCCGAGCCGTTCCCGGCCGCACTGGCCAACCGCTTCGTCGAGCTGCTGCCTGACTGCGTCGCGCACAACCTCTACGGTCCCACCGAGGCGTCGGTGGAGGTGACTACGTGGCAGCACGAGCCGGGTGCGGACCGGCTGCCGATCGGCGTGCCGATCTGGAACACGCAGGTCTACGTGCTGGATGCGGCGCTGCGCCCGGTCCCGCAGGGGGTGGCCGGTGAGCTGTACATCGCTGGCACCCCGCTGGCGCGAGGCTACCTCGGGCAGGCTGTGCTGACGGCGAATCGGTTCATCGCCTGCCCTCACGGCGAGCCCGGAGCGCGGATGTATCGCACCGGCGATGTGGTGCGGTGGACCAAGAACGGCCAGCTTGAGTACGTCGACCGGAGCGACTTCCAGGTCAAGATCCGTGGCCGTCGCATTGAGCTGGGTGAGATCGAGTCGGTGCTGACCGCGCACCCGGACGTCGGCAACGCGGTGGCCGTCGTGCGGGAGGAAAGCGCCGGCGACCAGCGGCTGCTCGCATACGTCGTACCGGGCGGCCAGGTGGACCCGGCCGAGCTGGACATCGAGTTCCTGACGGGCCTGCTCCAGGAGCAATTGCCCGAGTACATGGTCCCCTCGGCGATCGTGCCGCTGGTCGAGCTCCCTAAGACACTGAGCGGAAAGCTCGACCGAGCCGCGCTCCCCGCACCCGACTACGCCGAAGCCGCGGCTGGCCGGGGACCGCGCAACCCCAAAGAGGAAGTCCTCTGCCAGCTGTTCGCCGAACTGCTCGGCGTGGAGGAGATCGGCATCGACGCCGGCTTCTTCGACCTCGGCGGGCACTCGCTGCTCGCCACCCGGCTGATCGGCCGCATACGCAACGAACTCAAGATCGATGTGAAAGTCACGACGGTCTTCGCCAACCCGACTGTCGCCCAGTTGGCAGATCGGCTCGATGAACTGGCCACGTCGAACCGGCCCCAGCTGCGTCAGATGACCGTTTAGGAGAAGCGTCGATGATCCCATTGTCCTTTGCCCAGAGTCGCATGTGGTTCCTCCAACACCTGGAAGGCCCCTCCGCCACCTACAACGGTCCGTTCGTGCTCCGCCTGGAAGGACCGCTGGAGGCCGCCGCGCTGGCCGCGGCGGTGGGGGACGTCGTCAGCCGGCACGAGAGCCTGCGCACCCTGGTCGTGGAGAACGCGGACGGTACGCCCGAGCAGCGGGTCCTGCCGCCGGAGGAAGCCGTGGTCCCGGTCCGGTTGGTCGACGTGACTGCGGACGCACTGGAAGCCGCGATGCACGAGGTCGCTTGCGAGACGTTCGACCTGTACACGGAGCTGCCCCTGCGCGCGACCGTCCTCCGGGTCGCTCCGCAGGAACACGTGCTGGTGTTCGTGTTCCATCACATCGCCGCGGACGGTGCGTCGATGGCGCCGTTCCTGCGCGATCTGATGTCGGCGTACGCGACTCGCCGCCAGGGGAGCGCGCCGCAGTGGACGCCGCTTCCAGTGCAGTACAAGGACTACACGCTGTGGCAACGACAGCTCCTGGGGGACGAAACGGACCCGAGCAGCATCACTTCGACACAACTGGACTACTGGCGCGCGGAACTGGCCGGGGTCCCACAGCCGATGCAACTGCCACTGGACCGGCCGCGGCCGACGGTGCCCGATCACAGCGGCGGCCATGTCGACTTCGAGCTGGAACCGGAACTGTTTGCGGGGGTCGGAAAGCTGGCCGCCGACCGCGGTGCCACGGCCCCGATGGTCGCCCAGGCCGTGCTCGCGGTGCTCCTGCACCACTTCGGTGCCGGCAACGATCTGACCCTGGGCAGCCCGATCGAGGGGCGCGCCGACGAGCAACTCGACGAACTGGTCGGGTTCTTCGTCAACACCTGGGTGTTGCGCGTCGATCTGTCGGGGAACCCGTCGTTCGGCGACCTGGTGGAGCAGGTGCGGGTCAGGGCCCTCGCGGCGTACGACAACCAGGACCTTCCGTTCGAACGCCTGGTGGAGCTGCTGGCACCGGAGCGCGTCACCTCCTACCAACCCCTGTTCCAGGTGATGCTGGCCTGGCAGTTCCCGTGGTCGGAGTTCAAGACGCCGGATCTGCGGGTGACTCCCCTTCCGCTGGGCACGGGCACGGCGAAGTTCGACCTGTTCTTCAACTTCGTCCCGGACTCGTCCGGGGGGGCGTACGGGCGTCTTGAGTACGCGGCGGAGCTCTTCGACCAGTCCACGGCCGAACGTCTCATCGACCGCTACATCCGTGTGCTGCGGCAGGTGGTCGCCAATCCGGAGACGCGGCTCGGCGCGGTGGATGTGCTCACCGACGCCGAACGGGACCGGCTGACACGGCTGAATGACACGACCGCGCCCGTGCCGGGGACGACCGTACCGGAGTTGGTCGCCGCTCAGGCCGCGCGAACACCGGATGCGACAGCGGTGGTGTCGGGGCAGACGACCCTCTCGTACGCGGGACTGGACGCCCGCGCGGGCCGGCTGGCCGCGGTCCTGCGCGAGCGCGGGGTCGGGCCCGATGTCCTGGTGGCCGTGGCCCTGCCACGGTCGGCGGACCTGGCGGTTGCGCTCCTCGGCGTGCTCAAGGCCGGCGGTGCCTACCTGCCGATCGACCCGAACTTCCCAGCAGCGCGAGTCGACCTCCTGCTCGACACGGCCGAGCCGTTGCTGGTCCTGACCGACCGCGAAACGGCGAAGACCGTGGCCAAGAGCCGGCGGCCCGTACTGCACCTCGACGATCTGGACCTCGACGGCCCCGGTAGCGACACCCCGGACGTACAACTCCGGCCGGACCATCTGGCCTATGTGATGTTCACGTCCGGGTCGACAGGGGCCCCCAAGGGCGTCGGCATCACCCACGCCAGCGTGGTCAACGGCGTACGGGACCTGCGTCGGGTCGCGCATGTGGAGCCGGGTTCTCGGATGCTCGCCGCGACCTCGGTGAACTTCGACGTCTCCGTGTTCGAGATGTTCACCGCGCTGACGACCGGGGCAACCGTCGAGATCGTCCGTGACGTACTGGAGCTCTCCGAACGCGGCCGTTGGTCGGGCACCACCATCAGTGCCGTTCCGACGGTGTTCTCCACACTGCTCGACCAGATCGGCAACGACGGGCCGGACGGCCTCCCGCTTGACGTGGAAACCGTCATCTTCGCCGGTGAGGCGGTCTCCGCCGAGCTAGTCAGCAGGGTCCACAGCGCGTTACCCGGGGTCCGGGTCGTCAATGCCTACGGCCAGACCGAGAGCTTCTACGCTTCCACGTTCACGCTTCCGCAGCAGTGGACCGGAACTAGTGCAGTACCGATCGGGCAGCCGCTCGCCAACATGCACGCCTACGTACTGGGGCCGGAACTGGCTCCGGTTCCGCCCGGTGTGATCGGTGAACTGTACGTCGCGGGCCTGCTCGCCCGGGGCTACCACCAGAGCGGTGGAGCCACCGCGGAGCGGTTCGTGGCCAGTCCCTTCGGTCCCACCGGCGCACGCATGTACCGCACCGGTGACCTGGCCCAGTGGGACGACAGCGGCCGGCTGAGGTACGCGGGACGAGCTGACGCCCAGGTCAAGGTGAACGGCATCCGTGTCGAGCCGACGGAGATCGAGACGGTTCTCGTCCACCACCCAGGGGTCAGCCAGGCCGCAGTGACCGTGTGTGAGGACCGCATCGGCAAGCTGCGGCTCGTCGGCTATGTGGCGCCAGTGGGCGCGGCGGAAGGCGGCGCCGACGTTTCAGTGACGGACCTGCGGCGATACATGGCCAAGCGGCTGCCGGACTACATGGTTCCCGCGCAACTGGTGCTGCTCGACCGGCTCCCCCTCACCGCGAGCGGAAAGCTGGACCGGGCCGCCCTGCCCGAGCCGGAGTTCTCGGGCGGCACCCATCGGGCGCCGCGCAGTGCGCCGGAGCGGGTGCTGGCCGAGGTGTTCGCCGATGTGCTCAGCACCGACCACGTGGGAATCGACGATGACTTCTTCACCCGTGGCGGCGACAGCATTCGTTCCATCCAGGTGGTCGCGCGTGCCAAGACGCGAGGCGTCGTGGTCACTACGCGGGAGATCTTCGAGCACCGTACGGTCGTCCGGCTCGCGGAACTGGTCGAAGGACGGGCCGAAGAGGAGCGTGTGACGCTGGCCGAACTGCCGGGTGGCGGTGTGGGCTGGGCTCCGCTGCCGCCGACGGCAGCACACATGCTGGCCCTCGGTGGCGGTATCGATCGGCTCAGCATGTCCGCGATGCTGTCTCTCCCCAAGGACATCGACCGGGCCGGTCTGGTCGCCACCTTGCAGGTGGTCCTGGACCGGCACGACGTGCTGCGTTCCCGCCTCGACCGGACCGACCCCGGCCTGCGGATGGAACCGGTCGGCAGTGTGGACGCCGGTTCGCTGGTACGGGAGGTCGCGTACGGCGACGCCGATGTGAAGGCCGAACTGGACATGGCCGCGGATCGTCTGGACCCGGCCGCGGGCGTGATGGCGCAGTTCGTCTGGTTCACCCCTGGCACTCCCACGGACGTCGGCCGGCTGCTGATCGTGCTGCACCACCTGGTCGTCGACGGGGTGTCGTGGCGCGTCCTGTTCCCGGAGCTCGCCGCGGCCTGGCAGCAGGTCCACAACGGTCACGCCCCACGACCGGCACAGACGGGTACCTCGCTACGGCGCTGGATGCACGCCCTGGCTGACGAGGCCCTCACCCCGGGGCGAGTGGCGGAGCTCCCCCTGTGGCAGGAGGTCCTGACCGGCGACGACCCGCTGCTCGGTGCACGCGAGATCGATCCGGCGCGCGATGTCGCGGACACCGTGGACACCGTCCGTGTCCAGGTGCCTCCGGACGTCACGGAAACCTTGCTGAACAGGCTGCCCGCGGTCTTCCACGCCGGCGTCGACGACGGGCTGCTGGCCGGCCTCGTACTGGCGCTGGCCCGCTGGCGCCAGACGAGGGGGGTCTCCGGCACCTCGACACTCGTCCGGCTCGAAGGACACGGCCGCGAAGACCACCTCGTGCCCGGCGCCGACCTGTCGGGCACGGTCGGATGGTTCACCGCGATGTACCCGGTACGGCTGGATGTGACCGGCGTCGACGTGGCGGACGCCCTCGCCGGCGGCAAGGCCGCGGGGAAGGTGATCAAGGCCGTCAAGGAGCAGTTGCGGGTGGTGCCGGACAACGGCATGGGCTACGGCTTGCTACGCCACCTGAACACCGGGACCGCTGCCGCGCTGGCGAAGGCGCGGGAGCCGCGGATCGGGTTCAACTACCTCGGCAAGTCCTCCAGCGCGGACATCCCCGCAGAACTGCGAGGGCTCGGCTGGGGCCTGGACACCACCCATCAGGACCTGATCGCCGCGCCGGACGCCGATCTGCCGGTGCTGTCGGCCCTGGAGATCAGCGCTGTGGCCGCCGACACCGCGGACGGCGAGGAGCTGACCGCCTACTTCGGGTTTCCCACCGGTGTGCTCTCCCGCGACGAGGTGAGTGAGCTGGCCGGGCTGTGGGTTCGGGCGCTGACCGCTCTGGCCCGGCACGTCGACACGCCCGAGGCGGGCGGACTCACCCCGAGCGACGCTCCGCTGGTCGAGGTGAGCCAGGAGGAGATCGAGACCTGGGAATCCCGCTTCGGCACGTTGGCCAAGGTGTGGCCGGCGACGACGGCCCAGTCCGGCATCCTCTTCCAATCGAGGTTGTCCGGGGCGTCGTTCGACCCGTACCACATTCAGCTGGTGTTCCATCTGACCGGCGAAGTCGACCCGGAGCGGATGCGCCGGGCCGGGCAGGCCCTGTTGGACCGCCATCCCGTCCTGCGCGCGGCGTTCGTCAACCGGGTGGACGGTGATGTGGTGCAGGTGGTCCCGGAGGCAGTGACGCTGCCGTGGCGGCACCTCGACCTCACATCGGTCGACGAGGAGGAACGCAACGAGAGGTTCGAGCGGTTTCTTGAGCAGGACCGGACCTCGTACTTCGACACCGACAGCCCACCGCTGATCCGGCTGGCGCTCGTCGTCCTTGACCACGAGCGGCCCGAACTCGTGCTGACCGCCCACCACGTCCTGTACGACGGCTGGTCCACCCCGTTGCTCCTGGAAGATCTGCTCCTGCTCTACGCGTCCGACGGCGACCCGTCCGGGCTGCCCGCGACCCGAGACTACGGCGACTTCCTCTCGTGGCTCGACCGGCAGGACCAGGAGGCGACAGCACGGGTGTGGGCCGAGGAACTCGAAGGGTTTGAGGAGCCGACCCTGCTCGCTCCTGGCTTCGCAGCCGCGGACGACGAGGGCCGCGGCCAGGTCGACATCGCGGTCCCGCAGGAGGTGGCGCAGGAACTCAACCGGTTGGCAACCGAGTTGGGCATCACCATGAACACGCTGGTTCAGGGGGCCTGGGCCCTGGTGCTCGGTGAAATCACCGGCCGCCAGGACGTCGTGTTCGGCACCACGGTCTCCGGGCGCCCGCCCGCGGTGACAGGCGTTGAGTCGATGGTCGGGATGCTCATCAACACCGTCCCCGTGCGCGTCACCCATGCGCCGGGCGACACGCTCGCCGAGTTCCTCACCCGGCTGCAGGGCCGGCAGAGCGGCTTGGTGGAGCACCACTACTACGGCCTCGCGGAGATCCAGCGGTCCGCCGGTCTCCAGTCCCTCTTCGACACCCTGGTCGTCTTCGAGTCGTTTCCCGTCGACGAGGACGGCCTCAGCGCCGCCTCCGACGCTGAGGGCGGGATCGGCTACGACGGCTTCCGCCCGTCTGCGGGCAACCACTATCCGCTGTGCCTGATGGCGGCGGCCGAACCGTACCTCGAATGCATCATCCAATACGCGCCGGGCGCCTTCGACCGCGACACGGTGGAGACGTACGCGACCCGTCTCGTCCGCTTCCTGCGGCAGCTGACCACCAGCCCCGAGCTGAAGATCGCGCAGTTGGAATCCCTGGAGCCGGCCGAACGCGACCAAATGCTAGCGGTGTTGAACGACACGTCCGGCCCGGCCCGCGAGGTCACGCTCACCGAGCTCTTCGAGGCGCAGGTGACGCGGACTCCGGACGCGGTGGCCGTGTCCGCCGAGGGCGAGGAACTCACGTACGCAGAGTTGGACGCCCGCGCCGACCGGCTCGCGTTCGCCCTCGCGAACCGCGGGGTGGGCCCGGAGAGCGTGGTGAGCGTGGTCCTGCCGCGTACGGTGAACATGGTCGTCGCCCTCCTGGGCGTGCTGAAGGCGGGCGGAGCCTATCTGCCCGTCGACCCCGTCTATGCCGCAGCCCGGCTTCCGCACATTCTCCCCGGCGCCCGGCCCCGCCTGCTTCTCACCGACGCCGGCACCCGGGCAGTCGTTCCGGCCACGGACGTCCCCGTCGTCCTCTTTGAGGACATCGACTTCGGGGCGCCCGCTCCGGACGCCTGGACGTCGGCGGCTCGACGGAGGGTTCGGCCGGGGAACCTCGTCTACGTCGTCTACACCTCCGGTTCCACCGGCGTGCCCAAGGGCGTCAGCGTCACCCACGCCACCATCGTCAATGCCGTGGACACCATGGTCGCGCAGGCCGGAATGGAGTCCGGCCGGCGGGTGCTGCTGGCCGCCTCCTTCGGCTTCGACGTCGCCACCTTCGAACTGTTCTCCGCACTCACCAGGGGCGGCAGCGTCGAGATCGTCCGGGACGTGCTGGCACTGACCGAACGCGACACCTGGGACATCGACGTCATCTGCTCGGTACCGTCGGCCTTCGCAGAACTCGTCGACCAACTCGGCGACCGCATCAGTCCCACGGCGCTGAACATCTCCGGGGAGGTGTTGACCCCGGCGCTGGCGGAGCGGGTGCGCGGACTCTGGCCGCAGGCGCGCGTCATCAACAGCTACGGACCCAGCGAGACCTTCTACGCCACCGCGCACCTCCTGGATGCCGCCCAGCCGTACGCCGACGGCGTGCCCATCGGCCGGCCCTTCCCCGGAGTGCGCGCCTACGTACTCAGTCCGGGCCTGACCCTGCTGCCCCCGGGCACACCGGGCGAGCTCTATCTGGCAGGGGCCGGACGCGGCTACCACAACCAGTCAGCCATGACCGCCGACCGCTTTGTCCCCGACCCCCACGGGCCCCCCGGTGCCCGGATGTACCGCACGGGTGACATCGCCCGACTCACCCCGGGCGGCGAGCTACAGCACCTGGGGCGCGTCGACACCCAGGTCAAGATCCGTGGGTATCGCGTTGAACCCGGCGAGATCGAGGCCGCCCTGACGGCCCATCCACACATCTCCCAGGCCGCCGTCGTGGTTCAGCAGAACGACGACCGCACCCCCGACCTGATCGCCTACCTCGTCCCTGATCAGGGCGAGATCGCTCCGTCCCCGGAACAACTGCGCCACCACTTGGCGGAGCGGCTGCCCGACTATATGGTCCCCGCCGCCTACGTCCCGCTCGACAGGCTTCCCCTGTCCCCCAACGGCAAGCTCGACCTCAAGGCCCTGCCCGCCGCCGAAGTCCTGCCCACCACGTCCTTCCGGGCGCCCAGCACGGCACGGGAGAAGTTGCTGACCAAGCTCTTCGGCGAGGTGCTCGGTCTGGAGAGGGTCGGCATCGACGACGGCTTCTTCGAGATCGGTGGACACTCCCTGCTCGCCACTCGGCTGATCAACCGGGCCCGTGCCGAACTGGGGATCGAGATACCCATTCGCAAGATCTTCGACCTGCCGACGGTATCCGCGCTCGCCGCGTGGACGGAGGAATCGGCTGTTCCCCTTCGCCCCAATCTCCGCAGGATGATCACAGAGGAGCAAATCCAGTGATTCCGCTTTCGTTTGCACAGCGCCGCATGTGGCTGACGCACCAAATGGAGGGCGGGGCAGAGACCTACAACATCTCCCCGGCGTTCCGGCTGACCGGGGCACTGGACCAGGCCGCCCTCGTCGCAGCGATTCAGGACCTGGTCGAGCGGCACGAGCCGTTGCGCACGGTATACGTCACGGATGACCGGGGCGAGCCCTATCAGCAGATCCTGCCGTCGGCCGAGGCCGCGGTGGAGGTTCCGGTAGTGGAGGTCGCGACCGACGAACTGACCGACACGGTCGCGAAGTTCATCACCCACAGGTTCGACCTGGCGGCCGAGATCCCCTTCCGGGCGACCCTGTTTCGCTGCGGACCTGAGGATCACGTCCTGGTCCTGGTCATCCACCACATCGCATCGGACGGCTCCTCGGTCGCGCCGCTGGTGAGGGACATGTCGGCGGGCTACGCCGCCCGCTTGGAGGGCCGGGCGCCCGATTGGGAGCCACTGCCCGTGCAGTACAAGGACTACGCGCTGTGGCAACGCGAGTTGCTCGGCGACGTGACAGACCCGAGCAGCCTCGCCGCGGCGCAGGCGGACTACTGGCGCGAGGAACTGGCCGGTGTGCCGCAGCCGCTGAACCTGCCCCTCGACCGTCCCCGGTCCGCGCAACGGAGCTCGCAGGGCGACAAGGTCACCTTCGTGGCGCAATCGGAGGTCGGGGCCGGGTTGCAGAAGTTGGCCGACGAGCGCGGTATGACCGTGTCGATGGTCATGGAAGCCGCACTTGGAGTGCTTCTGGGCAAGCTGGGCGGCGGCGACGACGTGACCATCGGAAGTCCGATCGCCGGACGGACCGACGAAGCGCTGGCCGACCTGGTCGGGTTCTTCGTCAACACCCAGGTGCTGCGGGTGGACCTCTCGGGTGACCCGACGTTCGACGACCTGCTCACCCAGGTGCGGGGCAAGTCACTGGCGGCCTACGAGCACCAGGACGTGCCGTTCGAGACGCTCGTCGAGTTGGTCAACCCCGACAGATCGGCCGCGTACCAACCGCTGTTCCAGGTGATGCTCGCCTGGCACAACTGGGAACGGGGGGAGTTCGAGCTTCCCGGGCTTGAGGTGGAGTTCGAGCAGCACGTCACGTCGACGGCCATGTTCGACCTGTTCTTCAACATGGCGGTGGACGACTCCGGGGCGCTGCGGTGCGACCTTCAGTACGCGACCCAACTGTTCGACCGGGACACGGTCGAGGCCATCGCCGCCCGGTTCGTACGCCTGCTGGAACAGGTGATCGCCGACCCAACGGCCCCGATCAGCGCCGTGGACCCGCTCTCCATGAGGGAGCGGCATTGGCTGCTCCGAGATGTCAACGACACCGCTCGGCCGCTGGACCTCGGCACCATGCCGGACGCGTTCGAGGCTCAGGTGAAGCGGCATCCCGACCGCGTTGCGCTGGTCGGCGAGGGGACAAGGCTGAGCTACGGGGAGTTCAACCGGCGCGCCAATCAGTTGGCGCACTGGCTGGTGGAGCAGGGCGCGGGCCCCGAGCGGCTGGTGGCGGTGCGCATTCCGCGCTCCGTGGATCTGATGGTGGCGCTGTACGCGGTGGTCAAAGCGGGTGCGGCCTATCTGCCGATCGACACCGACCTGCCCGAGGACCGGGTCGCACAGGTGCTGTCGAGCGCGGATCCGCTGCTCACGCTCGAAGAGTCGCTTCCGGACGTGTCCGGATACCCGGAGGACGATCCCCGCCGTGCGCTGTCGCCGGACAACGCGGCATACGTCATCTATACCTCCGGCTCCACCGGTGGGCCGAAGGGGGTGCAGGTCTCACACCGGTCGATCATGAACCGGCTGGCGTGGGGGCTGGCGCATTTCGAGGTGGGCGCCGATGACCGGGTGCTGCTGAGCACATCGGCGAGTTTCGATGTGTCGGTGCCGGAACTGTTCGCCCCCCTACAGGTGGGTGCGGCCGTGGTGATCGCACGTCCGGACGGACGCCGGGATCCGGCCTATCTGGCCGAGCTGATCCGACAGGAGGAGGTGACCGGCGCGGACTTCGTACCCTCCCTGCTGGAGGTGTTCGTCGCCGAGCCGGCGGCGAAGGAATGCACCAGCCTGCGGTGGATCGAGGTGGCGGGCGAGGCGTTCCCGCCGGCGCTGGCCAACAAGGTCGCCGATGTGCTGCCCGGCTGCGGTGTGCACAATCTGTACGGGCCCACCGAGGCGTCGGTGGAGGTCACCGCGTGGCAGCACTTGCCGGGTACGGACCGCGTCCCGATCGGCGCGCCGATCTGGAACACGCAGGTATACGTGCTGGACGCGGCGCTGCGCCCGGTCGCGCCGGGGGTCGCCGGCGAGCTCTACCTGGCCGGCACCGGGCTCGCCAGGGGCTATCTGGGACAGGGCGCGCTGACCGCGCACCGGTTCATCGCCTCTCCCTACGGCACGCCCGGGACTCGGATGTATCGCACCGGAGACGTCGTGCGGTGGAACAAGGACGGCCAGGTCGAGTACATCGGGCGGGCGGACTTCCAGGTGAAGGTCCGAGGTTTCCGCATCGAGCTGGGTGAGATCGAGAACGTGCTGAGCGCACATCCCGGTGTGGCGCAGGCGGCGGTCGTGGTGCGTGAGAACCAGCAGGGCGACAAACGCCTCGTGGGTTACGTGGTGCCCGATCCGGACGCCGCGGTGGCGGATACCGGCGATCAACTGGACGAGTGGCGCCAGGTCTACGACGAGACGTACGCCGATTCCAACGATGTGGAGTTGGGCGAGGACTTCGAGCTGTGGACGTCGGTGTACGATGGCGCGCCGGTCCCGCGCGAGCAGATGGAAGAGTGGCGGGACGCGGCGGTCGCCCAGGTGTTGCGGTTCGCCCCGCGGCGGGTGCTGGAGATCGGTGTGGGTTCCGGTCTGCTGCTCGCGAAGATCGTCGATTCGGTCGACGACTACTGGGGCACCGACATCTCCGCCACGGTCGTCGACCGGCTCCGTACCCAGGTTGAGCAGGCCGGCCACGGTGACCGGGTCCGGCTCAGCGCCCAGGCGGCCGAGGACATCTCCGGACTGCCCCGGGGCCAGTTCGACACGGTGATGCTCAACTCGGTGGTCCAGTACTTCCCCGGCGTCGAGTACCTGGACCAGGTGCTGCGCCAGGCCCTGGAACTCCTCGCACCGGGCGGTCGCGTCATCGTCGGTGACGTCCGCAATGCCAACACCCTCCGGTTGATGACGACCGCCGTGCAGCGTGCTGCGCACCCTCATGCCTCACGTGACGAACTGCGCGCACTGGTGGAGCAGGCGCTCCTTGCCGAGCGGGAGCTGGTGGTCGCCCCGGAGTGGTTCACCGAGTGGGCGGCGGACCGTGCCGTCGGGGTCGACATCCGGTTGAAGCCGGGGCAGGCGCACAACGAATTGACCCGGCACCGCTATGAGGTCGTCCTGCACAAACAAGCGGTCGACGTCCTTGAACTGTCCGGTGTGCCGGTGGTGCCATGGGGCCGGGAAGTGTCCGATCTGGCCGGCCTGGAGGACTGCGTCAACCGGGCGGGCGGCTCGGTCCGCTTGACGGGGATACCCAATGCCCGGTTGCTGGAAGAGGCTGCAACCGCCTTGTCGACCGGTGTCGTGAGCGCTGCCCCACTCCTCGACAAGCCACTCGATCCGGAAGACCTTGCCGCATGGGCGCGGCAGAAGGGCCGGGACGCGATCATCACCTGGTCCGGCCGGGCCGTCCACGCCTTCGACGTGATTCTCCTGCCCGAGCAGCAGACCGGGCAGCGGATCGTCTCCGGAGGGTTCGTACCCGGTGATACTGCGGGGCGGACCTGGGTGAACGCCCCCGCCCTGGCCACGGCGATCGGTCCGCTCCTGGCCGAGCTGCCCGCATATCTGCGTGAGCGTCTTCCGGACTACATGGTCCCGGCGGTGGTCGTGCCGCTTTCCGAGCTTCCGCTGAACACCGCCGGGAAGCTCGATCGGCGGGCGCTGCCGTCAGACCACACGACGACCGCGAGAGGCGGAGGGCCCCGAAACTCTCACGAAGAAGTGCTCTGCTCGTTCTTCTGCGAGTTGCTCGGCTTGGAGCGGATCGGTGTCGAGGATGACTTCTTCGCGCTCGGTGGGCACTCGCTGCTGGCCACCCGGCTCAGCGCCAAGATCCGCAAGCAGTTCGACATTGACATGCCCCTCAGGACGATTGTCCAGTTCCCCACGGTGGCTGAGCTGGCCGCGCTGGTGGTCACCGGCGTCGCGCCCGGCGACCACGCCGACGCGTTCGAAGTCGTGCTGCCGCTGAACAGAGATCCCGGAACGGGGAAGGCACCCGTGTGGTTCTTCCACGGTGGGGGCGGCCTGGGCTGGGCGCACTTCAGCTTCGCCCCCTATCTGGATCGGCCGGCCTACTGCTTGCAGGCCCGCGGTTCCAACGGCACGGAGCCGGTGGCGGGATCAGTGGAGGAGATGATCGACGACTACCTCGCCCAAATACTCAAGATCCAGCCGGAAGGCCCCTTCAACCTGGTCGGCTGGTCCTTCGGAGGCCCGCTGGCGCACGCCATCGCGGATGTGTTGGACCGGCGTGGTCACGAGGTTGCCCTCCTTGCCGTGCTGGACTCCCAACCGGCCTGCGCCGGCAGCGGGTTCAGGCTGCCCGAGGTGGCCAGCAGAACGAAGGATCTGTACCGGCAGGACATCGAGGAGATCTTCGGCCAGTTCATGAACACCAAGAACATGGACACCTTCCTGGACAGCATGTCGAGGGTCGGTTCCAACAATCTCAACAAAATGGCCCTGTTCGAATCACCGGTCTTCCGCGGCGATCTGCTGTTCTTCCACGCGACCAAGGACAAGGAAAAGTCATACGGGCCGGACTGGCGGCCATTCGTCCTCGGCTCGATCGAGGAACACGACGTGGACGCCACGCACCACGACTTGCACATGCCGAAATCCGCAGTCCGAATCATGAAGGCCATCGCCGACAAACTTGCGGACTGACGGGGAATTCATCGAATGAATGATTGGGGTGGGGCAGGGTGAAAGAAGCCGGCACATCTGCGGACGGCCGGGACCGGGGCGCTCTGCTTTGTCTGCCGTTCGCGGGAGCAGGGCCCTCGTTCTTCCATCCGTGGCGGGAACTGTCCGCCGACCGGTGGAGAGTGGTTCCGGTTGAGCTGCCCGGCAGGGAGCGGCGGATCATGGAGACGCCGTACCGGAACGTCGTCGAAGCCGCGAAGAACTCCATCGACGACATCGTCTCTGACCTTGGCGATGCAGCGCGGACCGTCGTGTTCGGGCACAGCTTGGGTGCGGTGCTCGCGTATGAGCTGGTGCACCTGCTGAGCGCACGCGGTGTGCGCGTCGAGCTGCTGGTCGTCAGTGGCTCGCCGGGACCGTGGACGCAGCGGGAGAGACGGGCGACCGGACTTCCCGACGAGGAATTTCTCGCCCGTGTCGAAGAGTTCGCAGGATTCAGGCACGAGGCTCTTGACCACCCGGAGATGCGTGATCTGATTCTCCCCGTGCTGCAGGCCGACTGTGAAATGCACGAGAACTATGTTCCGAGCACCGATGAACTCGTTTCGGTGCCGATCTGCTCGATTCGGGGCAGCTCCGACGGTCTGGTCAGCGCGGAACAGTCACAGGAGTGGCGGAACGCGACCACGAGTGAATTCACTTGTGTGGAGTTCCCGGGTGACCACATGTACCTGGTGGATCGTGGGCGGGAGGTGCTCGATCTGATCGAAGCAGAATCCGTCCGCAGTCGCTGATGTCCGGTGTCGGAATCCTCCGGCATCCGGCCCCTCGTGCGACACAACCAATTGATGAGGGCCTGACCGCAACCCTCGAACACAACGGTGTTCCGAGGGCCGGGACGACTGTGGCATGTGCGGTTTGGGGCTGGGCCGGACACTTCGGAGGGCGATCGTGATGAGCGGGACCAATGGCGCGACGAAAGAGATGGGGGTCGCACCCGTCCGTGCCCCCCGGACCGGTGGCGGAGCGGTGCTGCGTATGGAGGACCTGCACCCCGGCGTAGCGGATCCGGTGATGGACACGATGAACTTCCTCAACGAAATCACCTTGAACTACCCCGAGGCCATCTCTTTCGCCCCGGGAAGGCCGTACGAGGAGTTCTTCGACACCGAGCAGATCTTCACCCATCTGCGCCGCTATCTGGACTACTTGGCTGCCCAGGGGCGCTCCGCGGCCGAAGTGCGCAGCGCGATGTTCCAGTACGGTCCGTCCGCCGGGTTGATCCGCGAGCTCATCGCCGACTCGCTCCGCGTGGATGAGGGCATCGACGTTCCCGCCGAGTCGATCGTGGTCACGGTGGGGTGCCAGGAGGCGATGTTCCTGGCACTCCGCGCGCTCATGGCAGGTCCTGAAGACGTGCTGTTGGTCTCCAGCCCTTGCTATGTGGGGATCACCGGTGCGGCGCGCCTCCTCGATGCCGAGGTGGTCGCCGTCAAGGAACGAGAGGACGGCCTGTCGTGCGCTGACCTGGAAGTCACGGTTCTTGCCGAACGCAAGCGGGGGCGCAGGCCCCGTGCACTGTACGTGGTCCCCGACCACTCCAACCCGTCCGGGGTCACGATGCCGCTGAGGACCAGGCACCAACTGTTGGAACTGGCCGAGCGACTCGACCTCCTCATCCTGGAGGACAGCCCTTACCGGCTGGTCAGCCCCGGTGCACAGGTGCCCACGCTGAAGTCGCTCGACCGGCGGCGACGGGTGATCCACCTGGGTTCGTTCGCCAAGTCACTCTTCCCAGGCGCGCGGGTGGGCTACGCCGTGGCCGACCAAACGGTGTTGAGGGCGGACGGGACCACCGGGCTGCTCGCCGACGAACTGGCCAAGATCAAGAGCATGATCACCGTGAACACCTCCCCCTTGAGCCAGGCGGCCGTAGCGGGTGCCCTGCTGGCGTCCGACGGTCATGTCTGCGAGTCGAACGCCGAGTTGGCCGCCCACTACGGAGACAGCATGCAGGCCGCCCTGCGGGGCCTGGACCGTGAGTTTCCCGCCGCCCGACGGTCCCGGCTCGGCGTGAGCTGGAACGCGCCCAGCGGGGGGTTCTTCCTGACCCTGCAGGTGGCCTTCCGCGCCGACGACGACGCCCTGAGCCGGTCCGCCAAAGAGTTCGGGGTCATCTGGACGCCGATGTCCTATTTCCATCCGGACGGTGGAGGTGATCACACCATCCGGCTGTCGACCAGCTATCTGGCCCATGTGGAAGTGGAAGAGGGGCTCCGACGGCTGGCCGATTTCATTGAGTCCGAGGTTGTAGCGGCCCAGCCCCATGGCTGAGTCCGGTCAAGTGTGAACCCCTGGAGGTGGCGTGTGGATATCCAGTCGATCGATCACATCGAACTTTTCGTCGAAGACGCCGAGGAGGCGGCCGTCGGACTGCGCGACCAGTTCGGCTTCGCCGTAGCCGGTCGCGGTGGCGCCCGCACCGGTCTGCGCGGATGCGATTCGGTGCTGCTGCGGCAGCACGACATCACCCTGTTGGTCACCTCGGCCACCAGACCCGATCACCGTGCCGCCGAATACGTGGAGCGGCACGGCCAGGGCGTCGGCGTCATCGGTCTGCGCGTCGACGATGCGCAGGCCGCGTTCGCCGAGGCCGTCGAGCGGGGGGCCGTCCCGGTTGCCCCGCCCGAGACGCTCGGCCCCGCAGGAGACCAGGTCGTCTTCGCCTCGGTGAGTGCATTCGGCGACGTGGAGCACCGTTTCGTCTCCCGCAGCCGGCCCGACGGCCCGTTCGTCCCGCTGATCGAGGAGACCGCCCGTGACCGCTCCGGGGGGCTCTTCACCGAGATCGACCACCTCGCGGTGTGTGTGCCTGCCGGCACCCTCAAGGAGACGGTGCGCCGCTACGAGGAGATCTTCGGGCTTCGCCAGACGTTCGAGGAGCAGATAGTCGTCGGGTCCCAGGCCATGGACTCGAAGGTCGTCCAGAACGGGTCCGGACGGCTGACCCTGACGATCATCGAGCCGGACGTCACTCGTGCGCCGGGCCAGATCGACCGGTTCATCGCGGCCCACGACGGCGCCGGGGTCCAGCACATCGCGTTCCTCACCGAGGACATCCTGGCCGCTGTGCCCGAGAGCGCCGAGCGGGGCGTGCGTTTCCTCACCACGCCGCAGAGCTACTACGAGGCGTTGGGACAACGAATCGGTCCGATCGGCGTGCCGGTGGCGGTGCTGCGCGAGGTCAATGTGCTGGCCGACCGCGATCCGGCAGGGGTCATGTTGCAGATCTTCACCGAGTCGCAGCACGAGAGGGGCACCCTCTTCTACGAACTGATCGACCGCCGGGGCGCTCACACCTTCGGCAGCAACAACATCAAGGCCCTCTACGAAGCCGTGGACCGCCAGCAGACGCGCAACCCGACCGGTCGGGCCTGAGATGTGCCCCGACAAGGGTGACGGTTCGGTGGGGAGCTCGCCTGCGATGAGCACCGTGGAGGGTGGGCGATGAGACTGACGCTCAGCGAATTCGCGAGTGCGGCCAGGTCCCGACTCGCCCCCGGGATATGGGACTTCTTCGAGGGTGGCGCGGGCGAGGAGCGGACGCTCGCGGCCAATGCCGCGGCGTTCGACCGGCTGTGGCTGCGGCCACGGGTCCTGTGCGGCACAGCCCGTCCCGAGACCGCGATCACGATTCTCGGCCGCTCCTGGGACGCGCCGGTGGCGGTCGCACCGCTGGGCTACCACACGCTGGCCCACCCGCTGGGCGAGCTCGCCACCGTACGGGGGACGGCGGCTGCCGCCCGTGTGCCGGTCGTGATCAGCACCTTTGCCGGGCGCAGCATCGAGGAACTCGCCGCCGCCGGCGGCGGTCCGCTCTGGCTCCAGGTCTACTGCTTGCGTGATCGTGCCATGACGCGGCGCCTCGTCGAACGCGCGGAGGTCGCGGGATTCGAGGCACTCGTCCTCACCGTCGACACACCTCACATGGGCCGGAGACTGCGGGACCTGCGCAACGGCTTCCGGCTCCCCCCGGGAATCGTCCCGGCCAATCTCGACGGGCACGACTTCACGGTTCCTGCCGCACACGCGAAAGCCGAGTTCGCTCCTCTGGACTGGTCCGTGGTGGATTGGCTGCGCTCAGTCAGCCCGTTGCCGGTCCTGCTCAAGGGGATTCTCACCGACGCAGACGCGGCGCGGGCCGTCGAGGCCGGGGCGGACGGCATCGTCGTGTCCAACCACGGCGGGCGGCAACTCGACGGTGTCCCCGCGACGCTCGACGTCCTGCCGGAGATTGTGACGGCGGTGGACGGGCGGATTCCCGTCCTGCTCGACGGGGGAGTGCGTCGTGGCCGCGATGTGCTCGCTGCGCTCGCTCTCGGCGCCGACGCGGTGCTCGTCGGCCGGCCGATCCTGCACGGCCTCGCCGTCGACGGAGACCAGGGGGTCACGGACGTACTGAACGTCCTGCTCGGTGAGTTGACCGACGCCATGGCGCTCTCGGGCCTCCGCGGGCTTGCCGACATCGATCCCGAACTCGTCCGGCCCGCTGCCGACGCCGGTGAAGGGGTACGTCGCCACCGGGTCGACGCGGTGCTGCAGCGATAGACAGGGATGCCTGAGGCGACAACGGGACGGACACGGGTGCAGTACGTGATCGTGAGCGCGGAGCAGGCTCCGGCGTGAAGTCGGGCCCGCTCCGCGCTGATGGGGGCAGTTGCAGCACGTAGCGCTGTTGGCGCCGGACCGGCTTCGACCGCTTGCGGGTCAGTCGTCGATCGCTTGGTAGAGGGTGGTCCAGAAGTCATGGATGACCCGCGCCGAATCCGGAGTGGACATCCCGGTCTGGGTGAGCAGGAGGCCGACGAGCCCGTTGTCCGGGTCGGCGTACGTCGAGGTCCCTGCGCCGCCGTCCCAGCCGAACTGGCCGACAGGGGCGAAGTCACTGCGGTAGGTGCGTACCGCCATTCCGAAGCCCCAGCCGCCATGCTGCCCATGGCCGTGTGCCAAGTGGACGACGTTGCGGGCCCAGGCTTCCCGGGAGGCCAGTTGCTCGCGAGTGAGACGATTGGTGGTCATCAGCTCAACGGAAGGCCGGGACAGAATCCTTTGGGTGCCGTGCATTCCGTGGTTCAGAAGCATGCGGAAGTAGGCGTGGTAGTCGTCGATGGTCGAGTCGAGCCCGCCGCCGCCCGACTGGAACGCCGGAGGCTGGCTGTGATGCCCCCCTTCGACCTCGTCCGCCACGATGAACTCGCCGGTGTGCGGATCGGGCGCGTACAGGGGAGGCAGCCGGTCGATCTTGTCGGCGGACACGTGGAAGCCGGTGTCTTTCATGCCCAAGGGATCGAAGATGCGTTCGCGAAGGAAGGATTCGAACGATTGGCCGGTGACCCGGGCCACGAGCACGCCGAGCACGTCGTCACTGATGTGGTAGAGCCATCGCTCGCCGGGCTGACACATCAGCGGGAACGTGCCCAGGCGACGCATCCACTCATCCGGATCTGGCTCTGGCAACAGCCATTCCTGCCCGTAGAGACCCTCCTCGAAGAAGGCGCCCATCATCGAAGAGCCCGTCGCCGTCATGTCCAGTCCGAGTCCGAACGTGGAGGTGAGCAGGTCCCGTACGGTGATCGGACGCCGGGCCGGCACGGTGTCCTCCAGGGGGCCGTCGGCCCGCCGTAGGACCCGGCGGTCGGCGAGTTCGGGCAGCCACCGATCCACCGGGTCGTCCAGCCGGAGCCGGCACTCGTCCAGCAGGACCATCGTCGCTGCCACCGCGACCGGCTTGCTCGTCGAGGCCATCCGGCAGATGGTGTCCCGACGCATCGGTGAGTCGCCGTCGGGGCGCATCGTCCCGATCGTTTCGACGTGCGTCTCCTCGCCCCGGCTGACCAGGGCGATGAGCCCGGGAATCCTCTTGGACTCCACATGCCGTATCAGGACTTCGCGCAGTCGGCGCAGCCCCGATACAGAGAATCCGTTACCGCCTTCTCCCACCGCGAATCTCCTTGAATGGACTCAGTGTTCGATCTTGCGGGTTTCGTCCCGATCGAGGGCCCTGTGTGGGCGTGCTCGACGTGGCACTCTTCGTGGCCCAGGAGCAATCGGCGAACCATTCATGGCGTCCACCATTGCCCCTGGGCACGATGAGCGATGTCGTCAGCGGCCCCTCACGTCTTCCTCGCCGGTGTCTTCGCCGGTGGTGTGGGTGAGGGTGTTGGTGAGTTGTTTGCGTGCGCGGTCGGGGATGTAGCTGCCTTGTGCGTAGTTGTGGGCGAAGGTGTCGGCG
>NZ_JBEXVD010000045.1:0-29419 GCF_040638655.1 Streptomyces sp. NPDC005963
ATTCCCGGCCATTGAGACCCCTGACCAGGGAAAACCCACAACAACTTCCCCGGAGCGGAGGGAACGGTGCCTTGGATGAGTCCGGGGGTTTCGGTTCCGCCGGCCAGCGCATTCAACCGGCCCACCACCGTGGACCGGTCCTCACCCCGGGTGAGGACCACAGCACGATGGTCGAACTGCGTACGCGTCACAGCCAAAGCACGCGCGACACCAACCAACGACGGCCCATCCTCACCGTCGAGATGGGTGGCGAGCTGCCGGGCTTGGGCCCGCAACGCACCCTCCGACTTCCCCGACAGAAGAAGAGGAAGGTCGGTGCTGTTGGGGACTTCGAGAGGTGTGTCCGTGATTGCTGCTTGCGAGGCTTGCTCTTGCGGGGCTTGTTCGAGGATGACGTGGGCGTTGGTGCCTGACACACCGAAGGAGGAGACCCCCGCACGCCGTGGTCGATCGGTGTCATACGGCCAGTCCTGCGGTTCGGTGAGGAGTTCCACCGCTCCGGTGGTCCAGTCGACCTGCGTCGATGGAGCGTCCACATGAAGCGTCCGCGGCAACCGCCCGTGCTCCAGCGCCTTGACCATCTTGATGATCCCGGCGACTCCGGCAGCGGCCTGGGTGTGGCCGATGTTTGATTTGACCGATCCGAGGTGGAGCGGCCGGTCACCGGGGCGGTCCTGCCCGTAGGTGTTCAGCAACGCCTGCGCCTCAATCGGGTCGCCGAGTCGCGTGCCCGTGCCATGGGCCTCGACAGTGTCGACGTCTTGTGGCGTGAGGCGGGCATTGGCGAGGGCTTGCCGGATCACCCGTTCCTGCGACGGCCCGTTCGGCGCGGTGAGTCCGTTGGACGCACCGTCCTGGTTGACCGCGGAGCCTCGTACGACCGCGAGGACGCGGTGGCCGTTGCGTTGGGCGTCGGAGAGCCGCTCCAACAGCAGCATCCCCACGCCCTCCGCCATGCCGAATCCATCAGCGGCATCCGCGAACGCCTTGCACCGACCATCCGCCGCCAGACCACGCTGCCGCGAAAACGCGATCAAGCCTTCAGGCGTGGAAAGGATCATCGCCCCGCCGACCAGGGCGAGTGAGGACTCCCGTTGGCGAAGGGATTGTGCGGCGAGGTGCAGCGCCACCAGCGAGGACGAGCAGGCAGTGTCCACCGTCACCGCAGGACCCTCAAGCCCGAACGTGTACGACACCCGACCCGACGCCACACTGGCCGTGTTGCCCGTGATCCGGTAGGCCTCCAGTTCGGCATCCGCGCCGTCGAGCAGCGAGGCGTAGTCCGGCCCGCCGATGCCGACGAAGACACCCGTTCGGCTGCCCTGCAAGGTCTCGGGCTCAATGCCGGCGCGTTCGATGGCCTCCCAGGAGGTCTCCAGCAGCAGCCGCTGCTGCGGATCCATCGCCAGTGCCTCACGCGGTGAGATCCCGAAGAACCCAGCGTCGAAGCCGCCCGCGTCCGACAGGAATGCCCCGCCGCGCACGTAACTCTTCCCCGTCTCCTCTGGGTCCGGGTCGTAGAGCGCATCGAGATCCCACCCCCGGTCGTCGGGGAACCCGGAAACCGCGTCCCGGCCCTCGATGACGAGTTGCCACAGTTCGTCGGGGCTCGTCACGCCTCCGGGGAGTCGGCAGCTCATCCCCACGATGGCGATGGGCTCGTGGTCCTCGGCTTCGAGTTCCTGCACGCGCAGACGAGTCCGTTGCAGATCGGCTGTCACCTTGCGAAGGTATTCGACAACCTTGTCTTCGTTGCTGTTGCCCATTCCACACCTTGGGTTGAGACCTGGCGGAGAAGTTCTATGAATGAATAACATCGATCATTGCCAAGAAAGCTCCCGACTCATACCCCTAAAACTGTCGGCGGCGGTCTTCTTAGGGGTTGAGCAAGTGCTGTTGGGGCGCGGAGTCCAAGGCGATTGGAACGGTGAAGAATCAACGCGGAACCCTGTTGGCCCCTGACCCCTAGAAGCCGCGCCGACAGTGTTCTTAGGGGTTGCTCGTGGGCGGTGCGGTCGCTGAGTCTGAGACCGATGAGTTGCCCGCCGATCCGGCCGGGGAGTGGAATCGCGGCGGGCCCCCGTCGGCGGACTTGCAGGTCGCCCGGGGTGTTTCGATTCGTGGATCACCACGGTCGTGCTCGTACCACCCACCGTGGCGGCATTGGCGGGGCTGAGGATGAGGAGCAGTCGTCTCACTGATTGAGACGGGAAGGGGGAGCGGTGTCGCTGTCGACCGACTGTGAGCCGGTCCTGGCTTCCGCCCGGAGTCCGGGGTGCTCCTGGCGGTGAGGAAGGAACCTGATTCCGCTGCTGCCCATATGCGCGGTGTGCTTGCCTATCGGTACCGTGAATTCCATGAGGCTGACGGCATTATTGACGGCGAGGCGGCACGTCATACGAGATCGTCCTCCCTATCCGAATTCCGGCTCCTGAATCCCGTTCCTGGCCCTTCATCGCCTTCTTCCGGCCGTTTCCCTGTCGGCCGGTGGCATGACGCCCACGAATGACCGATCTGATTCCGATTCGACCAGACCCGACGTGCTGGCCGACCGACTGCCGAGAAAGTGGAGACATGTCATCTGGTGTCAGCGAGGGCGAGCTGGAGGAGCAGGCCGATGCGTATCTGGAGATCGACAGCGACCAGCCCCTGTCCTCGCAACTGATCGCATCGGTCGAGGAGTTGTGCGACCGGGCGGAGACGGCCGCGGGCACCCTCGTAGTCCTGGTGCGTCTTCTCCCGGGGGCGGCGGGCGCGGACGCGGCCCCGTCCGGACCGGGTGACGTGCCGATCCATCTGGTCAACAAGTGGGAGCGGGCCCTGAGACGGTTGGAGCGGCTGAGTGCCGTGACCGTCGCGGTGGCCGAGGGCCACTGCGGGGGCCCGGCCGTTGAGGTGCTGCTCTCCTGCGACTATCGCGTCGGGGGAACGGATCTGCGGCTCCGACTGCCCTTCGCCGCCGGTGAGCCGTGGCCCGGGATGCTGGTTCACCGGCTTGCCAACCAGGTGGGGGTCGCCGAGTCCCGTCGACTCGTCCTGTTCGGCGGCGAGATGAGCGCGGAGCGCGCCTCCGGCATCGGGCTCGTCGATGAGATCGCCGATGATGTGGCCGGGGCGGTGGTCGCCTGGATCACCCGGGTGCGAGGCTTTGCTGGTACGGGGCACGCCATCCGCCGGGGGCTGTTGCTGAACGCCGCCAGCACCAGCTACGAGGAGGCGCTCGACAGCCATCTGGCGGCATGCGACCGCGCTCTGCGGGGTGCAGATGGGAGTGTGGATACGGTCTCCGTCGGAGCCCCGGGCGGCGGAGAGCAGCCGCACCCATGACGGCCGTGCGCGGGGCGGGCGTCGAGGCCAACGAAGTCGGTCCGGCCGCGGCCCGCCCGTGTCCGAGCCCGTACCGCCGTCGTTCCTGTTCTCCTCACGGTCAGCGCCGTTCCCGCCCTTCCTGCCTGTCCCGTGGTCACCGTGGCGATCCGCCGAGCGGAGTCACGCCGTGCTGAGGGAGCGGAGCAGGATCCTCTACGAGAAGAGCGGCCGTGTCGCCCGGGTGACTCTGAACAGGCCGGCGGTGCTGAACGCCATGGATCTCCGTACCCACGAGGAACTCGCCGAGGTGTGGGACGACTTCGAGGCGGACGACGATGTCTGGGTGGGCGTGCTCACCGGCGCGGGCGATCGCGCCTTCTGTGTCGGCCAGGACCTCAAGGAACTGGTTGAGCGCACCCGGAACGGCACCGCCGAGCCCGCGACCTTCGGCAGTCGCGGCAAACCCGGATGGCCACGGCTGACCGAACGGTTCTCCCTGGCGAAACCCCTGGTCGCACGGGTCAACGGCTACGCGCTCGGCGGCGGTCTTGAGCTGGCGCTCGCCTGCGACATCATTGTGGCGGCCGACCACGCCGAATTCGGACTGCCGGAGGCCCGGCTCGGCCTGATGGCCGGGGCCGGCGGAGTCTTCCGACTCACCCGGCAACTTCCCCACCGCGTCGCGCTCGGTCATCTCATGACCGGACGCCGCTTCGGCGCCGCCCGCGCCTACGAGCTCGGCCTGATCAATGAAGCCGTCCCGGCCGACGGACTCGACGCCGCCGTCGACGGCTGGGTGGAAGACCTGCTGCAGTGCGCGCCGCTGTCGGTCCGTGCCATCAAGGAGGCCGCCGCGACATCGGCCGGCCTGCCGCTCGAACGGGCCTTCGCGACCCGGTACGTGTGGGAGGAACGACGCATGAACAGTGCGGACGCCGTGGAGGGGCCACAGGCGTTCGTGGAGGGACGCAACCCTCGCTGGCAGGCCCGCTGAGTGCGCCCCGTACCGGGCGCTCGGTGAGCCCTGGGACCGTGCAGGTCGCCGGGACTGCCAAGGCTTCAGCATCAGCAGGTCGCCCACTGTTTCCGTACGGCTGGGAGCTTCCGTACGGATGGACTGACCTGGCAAACCAATCGATCACTCCTTCCCCGACAGACAGCGGAGAGGCTGGCATGGAAATCGACCCCGCGGTGCGTTCCGCGCTCACAGCGTTCACCAGCGAGGAGGGCCCCCGGGCAGGAGACGCCTTCCGGCGGCTCGTGACGACGGTCTGGAACCACGGCACGGCGGAACCAACGGCGGCGGCCTCCGTTCCCGACCTCGTCGCCGCGCTCGGCACGGCGACCGCGCGACACCGACCGCTGCTCGCGATCCTGTTGGGACTGCTGGCGGAGACCGGCGGTGACGAAGGCGGGACCCGGGCCGCGGTCCACGGCGGCCTCGACCGGTACCTCGCACTCGTGGACGACGCACGGACCGACCAGCCCCTGGCCGCGGCGCTGCTCTATCTGCTCGGTCACTTCCCTCAGGACCGGGACACGATCCTCGGTGCCGTCCGCGAACTGCCCGTCGCCGAAAGTGATCTGAGCCGACTGGACCGGCGCCTCAGCCCGCTCGATCCGCTGGATCCGCAGCTCGGCCGGACCTGGCCGTCCCCGGTGGACTGGGAGCTGAGCGAGGAGGAGCGCGCACTGGATCTGGCCTGGGTTCGTGAACTCCCTGGTGATCAGGTGGCGGCGCTCTGGGAGAACGATTCCCGTTCCCTGCTGGCCTACGCGGGTGCCAAGGCGCTCTGGGCCGCCGAGCACGGCTGGAGCGCTTACCAACCCGACCCCAGCCTGACACTGCCGCCCGCCGGGAGGGCTGAGCAGCGGGCGAACCCGGTTTCCGCACACGCGGACGCGCTGCGCTGCCCCGCTTGCCGGGGCCGGCTGGAGTTCCGTGTCGACGGCGCACACTGCACCGGTACGTGCGGCGCGGACGGCCCCCTCGTCGAGGGCGTGTTGGACCTGTCGGGTGGCGTTGGGAACGGAACCGCCGCGATGGCGCGCAATGTGCCGCTGCGGTACGACAACGCGTTGCGTCCCGCGTTCCTACGGTTGATGGGCACCAACTGGGCCGGTGTCGTCCCCGTGCCGGACGAGGACCGCTATCTGGAGGACCGTGTACGACCGGTCGATGGCCCGGTTTTGGACCTCGCCGCCGGTACCGGACGCTGGACCTGGGTGCTGGCGGAGCAGTTGGGCGCCGAGCGGGTCATCGCGCTCGACCTGTCGCCGGCGATGCTCAAGCGGCTGCGCGAGGTGCTCCCCGAGGTCTCGACGGTGCGGGGCAGCGCCGTCTCCCTTCCCTTCGACGATTCCTCCCTGGGGGCGGTGAACTGCTGGAACGCGCTACAGGCCCTGCCCGATGCGGGCGAGGCCATCGCGGAGGTCGGCCGGTGCCTGCGTCCCGGAGGCACCTTCACCCTGATGACGTTCCGTCCGGCTGAAGACCCGCTGTACCGGTACTTCCAGACCCTTCCGCGCGGTGTGATCGTGTTCGAACCGGAGGCGGTACGGGAGCTGCTGGAGAAGGCGGGAATGACCGTGGTCGACCTGTCGGGTGAGGGGAGCTTCCTGTTCATCACAGCGGTCCGTGAACCCCGCTGAGGGAGTACGGACGGCCGGAGCACACGGGGCGGGCCCGCTTGTCGGCGGCTCCCGCTTCCGTGTGTCCCACCAGCGCGGGAACTAGCGCTCTGATTCAGCCAAAGTTCGGTCCCCAACGCGTGGTAGGGCGAGCGATACGTCCTGATTCCGGGTCGACTACTCCCTCTGGAACCGTCGTTGCCCCGTACAGTTGCATCACTCGGACGACGGGCGTGTGTGAGTCACGATCACAGGGGAGCAGATGAGGTCACGGAGCGACTCGGTCACGGATGCCCCCGAAGACACGGATGAGTGGCTCATCGGTGAGCAGCAGTCCGAGATGGAGGCGTGTCGACAGGTCCACGAGATCCTTGGCGTCATCGGTGACAAGTGGACCCTGATCGTGATGGGACAACTTCGTGACGGCTCGCTCCGCTTCGGTGAACTACAGCGGGCGGCCGAGGGGGTATCCCAGCGGATGCTGACGCTCACCCTGCGCCGACTGGAGCGGGACGGCCTACTGGTGCGCACGGTCCACGCCTCGGTACCCCCCAGGGTGGAGTACGCGCTGACGGAGGTGGGTTCTGCCCTGCTGGCGCCGGCCGCGGCACTCGGTCAGTGGGCCTCCGCGCATCGCACCCGGATCCGCGACAGCCGGAGCCGCTACGACGCCCGACCGCCCGGCTGACGCTGCATCCGGGGTCGACCCCGGATGCGGTGCCTGCTCGCATACGAGACTTCCGGGTCCTGGCATTCCCGTACACGAGGCACACTCCGTACGAGGCACACTCCGCGCTGCGATGCGCGGCTCATACCACTCTGCCCTTTTGCTGCCGTGCCGAGCCGTGGTCCGGTGTGGTGGGCCTGTACCTCCGGCCCCACTCGGTGGGTGTCCGTACCCCCGCCCACCTCGATGGTTACTTTTATGTCGGTAACCCACAGCGATGTGCCGTCTTGCGTGGTCAGCGGCCCCCGGGGAGCATCGAGAGCTGATGGATTCCCGAATCCTTCACTATTTGCGCTCATCGCACGGACTCTGGGTCCGGGGAAGATACAGGTAACATGAAGAACATTGTCGTCTCAGGCGGTACCGACGGCATGGGGCGTGCTCTGGCCCGACATTATGTGAATTCCGGATGGCGCGTGCTGATCATCGGACGGAACCCGGACAAGGGTGCGGAATTCCTTGCGGAGGCCAAACAGTCCGGCGCGGCCGATCGGGCGATTTTTCTGCAGGCCGACCTGAGTCTGGTGAGTGAGCAGTACCGGGCTGTGAAAGAGATCGCCAAGGTCTTCCCCGTGGTAGATGCGGTTGTGCTCGGCGCCCAGCACTTCCGACGCGAGCGGACCGTGACGGCGGAGGGCTTCGAGAGCACCTTCGCGCTCTATTATCTGAGCCGATACGTTTTGAGCAATGGGCTGTTGCCGCAGTTGGAGTTGGCCGACAATCCGGTCGTGCTCAACATTTGTGGACCCGGCGTTTCTGTTGGTGAGATTCACTGGAACGACCTCCAGCTAGAGCATGGTTACAAGGGTCTGAAGGCCATGATGCAAGGCAGTCGTGCGAACGATCTGCTCGGCGTCGGAATGGCCAAGGCGCACAAGGGCAGCAAGGTGCGGCACGTCCTTTACAATCCGGTCTTCGTTGCGACCAGCTTCTCGGGTGAGTACAAGAAGCCGGTGCGGTTGCTGGTGGACCTGGCCAAGCGGCTCGGTGCTACGTCGGTGGAGAAGGGCATTGAGCCGATCATCGAGTTGCTTGACGATCCACCGGCCAAGGCGATCAGTGCCTACAAGAAGCGCAAGGAGATCAGCCTCAGCCACAAGTCCTTCAGCGAGACGGACGCCGCGAGGCTGCGCGAGGTCACCAAGGCCATCCTCACGCCCCACTCGACCACTTGACACGAACGCCGGCCGCTGCCGACGAAGCCCCCGAGCCATCTGGTTCCGGGGGCTTTTGTGTGCTGTGGGCGTCATATCCATGACCCACCTGGGCCGTTGGACGTATCGCACCACGGATCCGCGCCGCTCCCCATAGCCGGGGGCGGTGCTTCCTCTTAGGGCGGCACGAAGCGATTGGTCGGCTGTCGGTTGAATTGGGCGGTTGTGACGGCGATGCCCCCCGAGGGGCCGAGTCAAGATCGTGTGGAGATTGATTGGATACTGAAACAAACCGAGCCTAGGGTTGCAGACGTCATGATTGGACGAACTTTCTCTGTCCGTTTGATGGATGCCTGCTCCCTATGTCCCTTGAGTCTTGGTGTATCCGAGGGTTTATTACCTCATCTCATGTTGGACAGGGCATGCGCCGCCGGAAATCCTTGTGATGTGAGGCGCGAAGAGGGAGAGTGTAAGAGGATTAACGGCTTCGCCTTCAAGTGCGGCCTGAATAAGAGTCAACCGATGACGTGGCTGGGGGAAGTAATTGTCACCGTTGGTCGAACGAGAACATAATGTCCGAATAATGGATTCGGCGTTCCAAGATTGCGTGGAGGGGCGCGGCGGGATCCTGGTGATCAGTGGCCCGACGGGCACCGGAAAGACCACCCTGCTCCACACTTTTGCTGAGCGTTGCCTTGAGGCGGATGCGCTCGTGATGTGCGCTACCGGCTCCCTGGTGGAACAGGCATTACCCTTCGGGGTCTTGGATCAACTCTTCCAATCTGTGTCCCAATACGCCGAGTACAATGAGCGAGTGGTCGAGCTGCTCGATGTCGGGGCCGTGACCGGCTCGCTGGTCAAGGAGTCCGCCGACCGGGCGGAAGAAGTAGCCGAGTTATGCCGCACTCTCAGTGCAGCGGTCCTGCGGGAGATATCGAATCGCCCCGTCGTCCTCATCGTCGACGATGTTCACTACGCGGATGAAAGTTCGCTGCGGGCCCTGCTGTTCCTGGCACGGCGCATGAAGTTCACCCGGGTCCTGCTGGTCCTCGCCGAGCAGGACCACCATCCGCACCGAGAACACTCGGTCTTCCGCGCCGAACTGTTCCGCCAGCCGCACTGCCGCCGTCTGCGACTGCCCACCTTGACGGTGCACGGCGTCCGGCAGTTATTAGGCGAGGAACTGGGTGCCGAACAGGCGCAGGCCTTGGCCCCGGACCTGCACGCCGCCACCGGTGGCAATCCGCTTCTCGTCCACGCGTTACGCGAGGACTGGATGCGTATCCGCCCCGGCACGCCACTGCCCAGTGATGATCAACTGGGCTGTGGCGCCTTCGGAGAGGCCGTCGTCGACTGTCTTCATCGGGGCCACCCCCTGGCGCTCCAAGTGGCGAACACGGCCGCCGTCCTGGGGGAGTCCAGCTCACCCGAACTCATCTCCGCCATGCTGGACACGGATGTCGAGGGGGTTCGCCACTGCATCGGCACGCTGAACAGCACGGGATTACTGACCGGTTGGCGCTTCTCCCACCACGCCGCGGAGCTGGCCGTTCTCAAGCAGGTCGAGCCGGACACCCGGCGGCGCATCCGGATTCGTATGGCGGCGCGGCTCCACGAGGACGGGGCGCCCCGCCAGGCGGTGGCCCAGAGCCTGATCACCGCCGGAGGGCCGCTCCCGGCCTGGTCGGTGGAAGTACTGCGCAGAACCGCCGAGGACGAACTCAGCCTCGGCCGCATCGATGCCGCCCGTCAGTGTCTTGAACTCGCCCACGGGGCCTCTCAGGACATTCGCGAACAGGGCGCGTTGACCACACTGCTCGCCGTCCTGGAGTGGCGCTCCGACCCCTCGGCGCCGTTGCGTCGCTTCCCCATGCTCCGCGAAAGCCTGCGGCACGGTCTGCTCTCCCAGAGTGACGCCGCGATCTTCCTCCGGCTCCTGCTCCGGCACGGCGGCATGGCCGAGGCGGAAGAGATCCTCGCCCGGTTCGGCGACCTGACGTCGTCGGACGACCCCGCTGAGCTGGGCGAGATCCGATTCCTGGGACGCTGGCTGGAAGGCTCCCATCCGAGGCTGGCTCGGCGCTTCCCGGCGATCGGACTCATTTCGGCGGAACCGGTCAACTCGATGTCGGTAAGCGTAAGTCCGCACTACCAGGCGGCAGAGGTGTTGGCGGCTGCCCTCGCCGACGAGTGCGGCGACACCATCGCCAACCGGGCCGAACAACTGCTGGAGAGCTGCCCGCTGAACGACTCCACCCTGGAGCCGTTCATTGTCGTCCTCTGCGCGCTGATCCACGCCGACCGGACGGACACCGCGGCGAGTTGGTGCGACGTTCTGGTCGAACGGTCCGCGACCTTCGGGGCACCCACCTGGCGGGCCGTGTTCTGCGCCAAACGGGCCGAGATAGCCCTGTGCCAGGGAGATCTGTCCCTGGCAAGGGAGCGGGCCCGTGAGGCACTGCAACACATGCCCCAGGAGCAGTGGGGGATCAGTGGCTACGCCCCACTGGCCGTTCTGCTCCGGGCCACCACGGAAATGGGCCGGCTCGACGAAGCCGCGCGACTGGTCAGACAACCGATGCCCCAGAGCGTCCTGGAGACAAGGGCCGGACTCCACTACCTGCAGGCCCGTGGTCACTACTACCTCGCCCGGGGCTGGTTGCACACGGCGCTGAACGACTTCCAGCTGTGTGGCGAACTCATGTCCGAGTGGGGTGTCGACCTGCACAATCTTCTGTGCTGGCGCCTCGACCTGGCCAGGGTGTATCTCCAGCTCGGGCAGGCCGACCGGGCTCGCGCGCTCGCTCAGGAGCACCTGGGGCAGACTCCGGCTCCGTACACCCGGGCCTGGGGAATGGGCCTCGGGGTACTGGCGGCGGCGGGCGAACCCGTTGACCGGCCCGCGTTGCTCACCCGCGCCGCGGAGGAGCTGAGAGCCTCCGACGACCAGTTGGAGCGGGCCCGGGTCCTGGCCGATCTCGCATACGCGTACACCGGGGCGCGGGACATCGAGAGGGCCCGCAGGACCGGGGAACAGGCACTGGACCTCGCTCTGCGCTGCCAGGCCGAGCCGCTGGTGCGGCGAGCCTCGCTGTTGCTGGAGCGAGACCTGGCCGAGTTCCTCGGCGATGGCATCCCCGCCGACGGCGGCCAAGGCGACAGCGATCCCCTCGCGGCGCTGAGCGACTCGGAGCGGAGGGTCGCCGCCCTTGCGTCCCAGGGCAACAGCAACCGGCAGATCGCGCGGAGGCTCTTCATCACCGTCAGCACGGTGGAGCAGCATCTCACCAGCACATACCGGAAGTTGAAGGTCAATCGGCGCGCCGAGCTGCCGAGCGGGCTGGAGAACTTCGTGGTGGACAGCGCCTGAGTACCGGGCCGGACTCCCGAAGGCGGCGGTGCCGCCCGGTGGGGTACCGGTCCCGGATCGCCCGGTGGGCGGCCGTCGCGGACCTTCGGGTGGCGGCGCCCCCGGGACGCCCGTGCGGCTCCCCCGCGACGGCCGTACGGCAGTGTGTCCGGCAGCGTGCACACCAATCCCTTCGGCGTGGCCCGTCCGTGCTCCCAGGTACGTGCCCTCGATCGCCGCGGTACCGGACCGAGCCCGTCGGTGCCGGCGAAGTGCCGGCCGTGGGCGGTTGCTCCAGCCCCGCATCGTCAGACCTCCCCCTGCTCGCCACCCAAGGCACACGGGCACACGATTCCTCCCCGTGGTGCGGACACATCCGGTGGTGCACGGAAATTCTGCACCCTCCACAACGATCTGCGAAGAAGGCACTTTGTTGTGCGGTACGCACATGGATGTGCGTGTGCTGTGCCCATGTCCCCTCTGGCCCGCCCGTGGGGGAGGGTTGCCACACAGAAGAATCGTCACTCTCCGGGCTGTGCACGGCTGCCAGGAACTGGGGATGCACGACCGGGCCATGCACGACCGGGCCATGCGGTACCTGGCCATGCGGTACCTGGCCATGCGGTGGGGGAAGTCGGCGAAGGGCCGCAGACGGCGAGTTCTCCGGTGCGCCGCTAGGACCCCCGGAGTGGTGCGCCCACAGAACCCCCCGGAGCGGCTCGCCGAGGTCCATCCGCATGGTTCCCATGGGTGCCCTGAAGCCGGAGAGGGTGCTGAGCATTATGACCCGGTCACATGCGACGTAAAACCCCTAGCCAACCCCTAGGAATACATGGTGGAGACTTTTCAGAGCCGTTGCATTGGAGAGCGGTAGCATCCATCGAATCCGCGCCGTGTGATCACTGGGGGTACTCCTTGACGAGCGTGCTCGCAATTTCCGGATCCTTGCGAAAGGACTCGTACAATAGCGCTGTGCTGCGTGCACTCCCGCAGTTGGCGCCCGAGGGAATGGAGTTCGACTTCTTCGAGGGGCTGGCGGGTCTTCCTCTCTACAGTGAGGACCTCGATGCGGCGGAGCCGCCCCCTGCCGTCGCCCGGCTGCGGGCAGCGATCAGCGCCCACGACGGGATAGTGATCGCGACCCCCGAGTATCTGCACGCCCTGCCCGGTGTCCTCAAGAACGCCATCGACTGGGCGTCCCGCCCGTTGAACGATCCGGCGTTCTGCGGCAAGGCGGTCCTCGTCCTGGTGGCCACCCCTGCCCGGGTCAACGGGTTCCGCGCCCTCGCCGACGCGTCCACGCTCCTCACCGGCCTGCGCAATGTCGTGGTCCCGGCACCCGAGGTGGTGGTGAATGCGGCGCCGGACATCGTCGTCCCGGACGGGAACGGTGGCTGGCTGATCGACGACCCGATGACCCGTGCCTTCATCGGGGTCCAACTGCGGATCCTGGCCGACCTGCTGGAGACCGGCGCCGCACGGGCACTCCAGTCCTCCTTCCAGCGTCGCACCGCGGAACTCGCCGGCCTGCTGGGCCGCCCTCTCCCCTGATGCCGCCCCGGCGCGGGGTAGGGGTGGCCGCCCGTCGCCCGCGTCCGACCATGGTCCGGTGATGTGCACCCCTACCGGCCCCTACCTATCCGAAGGACCGCCAATGATCGAGGTAATGTCGATTGATGTGACGCCTGGCGGTCGCAATTGCGCACTGCGTCGAACGGATGAATGCACATTATCAATTCGAGGTGAAACATGATCGGAACATCGCTTCCGGTGCACCGGGATTTAGCTGGGGAAACCGCAGATCCTGAGAACTCGCAGGTCCGTGACAAACCAAGGATCCTCGGTGTGGGGACGGCGGTCATGCCGACTTCCTACTCCCAGCGGGAAATACTGGACACTTTCCGTATCGAAGACCCGCGCGTTCGGTCGGTGTTCCTGAACAGTGCCATAGAGCGCCGCTCCCTCCAGTTGCCGCCCGAACTCCCCGACGGCACCCGCCGCCAGGAGACCCAGGGCGAACTGCTCGGCAAACACCGTGACAACGGGATCGAAATGGGGGCCCGTGCCCTGCAGGAGTGCCTGAAGGGGATCGGCGCCGACCTCGACGACGTGCGCTATCTGGCCTGTGTCACCTCCACCGGCTTCCTGACACCCGGCTTCAGCGCCCTGCTCATCAAGAAGCTCGGGCTGCGCACCGACACCAGCCGTCTCGACGTGGTGGGCATGGGGTGCAACGCCGGGCTCAACGGGCTCAACGCCGTGGCCGGCTGGTCCACGGCGCACCCCGGGGAACTCGCCGTCATGGTCTGCTCCGAGGCGTGCTCCGCCGCCTACGTCTTCGACGGAACGATGCGCACGTCCGTCGTCAACAGCCTCTTCGGGGACGGCGCCGCGGCGGTCGCCCTGACCACGGGCGGCGACAACACCGCGCAGGGACCGTCCCTGCTGAAGTTCTCCAGCCACATCATCCCGGACGCGGTCGGGGCCATGCGTTACGACTGGGACGACGACCAGGGCAAGTTCAGCTTCTTCCTCGATCGCGATGTCCCCTACGTCGTGGGAGCCAACGCCGAGACCGTCATCGGACAGCTGCTCAAAGGCACCGGCCTGGGCGCGCGCGACATCGACCACTGGGTCGTGCACTCCGGCGGGAAGAAGGTCATCGACTCCGTCATGGTCAATCTGGGCCTCACCCGCCATGACGTCCGGCACACCACGGACGTCCTGCGCGACCACGGAAATCTCTCCAGCGGGTCCTTCCTCTTCTCCTACGAACGCCTCATGGAGTCGGGAGTCGTCCGCCCCGGCGAGTACGGAGTGCTCATGACCATGGGACCCGGCTCGACCATCGAGACGGCATTGCTGCGGTACTGATCCGGCAACGGCCGGGGGAAACGGTGGGAAACATGTCTCCTGGAAACACACACCACATGATGGCCGTCCCCGGGTTCACCGAGGCCCGGCTCACCATCACAGGAACAGAGCAGCTGACAGCCGGGCTGATCGACGCGGTGGACTCCCTCTGCGCCCGGGTCGAGGCCGCGGCGGACGAGCCGGTGGTCGTCCTGCGGCTGGGCCTGCCGGCCGCCGACGGCGAACCCGGGCCTCCCACCGCACCCGCCGCCATCCATCTGGTCGCCCGGTGGGAACGGGCGCTGCGCCGCCTGGAGCGCGCCGGTGCCGCCACCTTCGCCATCGCTGAGGGCTGGTGCGGCGGCACCGCGCTGGAGGCCCTGCTCTCCTGCGACTACCGCATCGGCACCCCCGATCTGCGGCTGGCGCCCCTCATGGCCTCCGGAGAGCCCTGGCCCGGTGTGATCGTGCACCGGCTCGCTGGCCAACTGGGCACCGCCCAGGTCCGACGACTGGTCCTCTTCGGTGCCGAGTTGCCCGTCTCCCGCGCGCTGGAAGTCGGCCTCGTCGACGAGATCACCGACGACACCGCCACCGCACTCACCGCGGCCGTCGCCCTCGCCCGCCGGCTGAGCGGACCCGAGGTCGCCATCCGCCGCCGGCTGTTGCTCGAAGCGGGATCGACCAGCTTTGAGGAAGCCCTCGGCGTCCACCTGGCTGCCTGTGACCGGAGCCTGCGGCGCCTCCAGGCGACCGACGCCCTGTGAGCCTGTCGCCGCGGCGACACCCGGACCAAACACGGAACCCGATGGAAGGAACCACCACCATGGCGACCGCCGGAACGGTGCACCCGCCTTCAGCCTCTCCCGAACCGGCGCCGCCCCTGCCCGAACCTCCCGGGATCACCGGTGGTTTCGCCGCCGATGCCTCGGCCCTCGCCGACTACGCGGCACGGGCCGACGCCTTCCTCGACACCCTTCCGCCCGCTCCGGACCGCGACGAGGCGCAGCGCGCGGCAGCTGCTGCCACCCACCGCCCCACACGCTGGCTCCGCTCCCGCTTCATGGCGGCCCACACCGAACACGTCCACGATTCGCTCACCGACGGCGGCGGCGACCGTCCACGGATCGACGTGCTCGCGGCCCGGGCAGCCACCGAAATCCCCGGCCTGGTCCCCACCCGTGAGCAACTCGCCACCGAACTCACCCGGATCCAGGCGCACAAGGAAGGCCGGGAGATCGACCAGGCCATCCTCTTCGCGGGGCTCCTCGGCTCTCCGCGCGCCGGAACGCACCTGATGGAGTCGATGCTCCGCCCGACCTCCCGGGCCCTCTCCCTGCTGGACGCCTTCCGGCGGACGGGCACCGCCGATCTCGGCTCCGTCCTCATCGAGCGCATGGCGGGCATCGCCCATCTGGAGATCCGCAACCCCCACTGCCTCAACGCCGAGGACAACAAGCTGGCCGAGGACCTGGAGACGGCGGTCGACCTCGCACTCCTGGACGACGACTGCCACGCGGGCATCCTGCGCGGCACCGTCATGACCCACCCGCGCTACGCCGGCCGTCGAGTCTTCAGCGCGGGCATCAACCTCAAGCATCTCCACCGGGGCCAGATCTCGTACGTCGACTTCCTACTCCGGCGCGAACTCGGCTTCATCCACAAGATCAAGCGGGGCCTGCTGCTCGACGACACCCCCCAGAACTGGCCGCACCACACGCTGGAGAAGCCCTGGGTGGCCGCCGTCGACACCTTCGCCATCGGCGGCGGAACGCAGATCCTGCTCGTCATCGACCACGTCGTCGCCGGCTCCGACGCCTACTTCAGCCTCCCCGCCGCGCAGGAGGGCATCGTGCCCGGGGTCAGCAACCTCCGCCTCACCCGACAGACCGGTGCCCGTGCCGCCCGTCAGATCATCCTCTCCGGCCGCCGCATCCGGGCGACGGAGCCCGACGCGCGCCTGATCTGCGACGAGACCGTCCACTCAGGCGATGTCGGCCCCGCCGCCGCGCGGGCCGCCGAACAACTCGCCGGGCCCGCGGTCGTCGCCAACCGCCGGATGCTCAATCTGGCGGAGGAACCCCAGGACAGCTTCCGCGCCTATCTCTCCGCCTTCGCCCTGGCCCAGGGACTCCGCCTCTACAGCGCCGACGTCCTGGCCAAGGTCGGCGGAGCCTGGTCCGGCGGCACCGCCCACACCCCCGGTGGCACGGGAGCTTCCGGTGGCGGCAACCCCGGTTCGGAGGCCGGTCGATGAGACCCGTGGAAGCCCTGCTCACCGTGCTCAGGCAGGAAGGCGTCGACCGGGTCTTCGGCAACCCCGGGACCACCGAACTGCCCTTCCTCGACGCCCTGGTCGACGCCCACGACATCGAGTACGTCCTCGGCGTCCACGAGGGCTCCGTCGTCGCCATGGCCGACGGCTACGCCCGGGCCACCGGCCGCACCGCCTTCGTCAGCCTGCACGTCGCCGCCGGACTCGCCAACGGGCTGGTCGGTCTGCTCAACGCGAGCCGCTCCCGTACTCCTCTGGTGGTCACCGCCGGACAGCAGGACCGGCGCCATCTGGTCCAGGACCCCATGCTCTCCGGTGACCTGGTCGGCCTGGCCGGTGCGGCAGTCAAGGCCGCCTTCGACGTCCAGCACGCCCATGACCTCCCCGTACTCCTGCGCCGTGCCTTCCGTCTCGCCCGGCAGCCACCCGCCGGACCCGTCTTCCTCTCGCTCCCCATGGACCTGCTCGCCGAGGACACCGACGTAGACCTCCCGGCCCGTGTCACCCTCCCCGAGCCCGGGGCCGCCACCGGGGTCGACGCGGCCGTAGAACTATTGGCCAAAGCCACCAGGCCCGCGATCGTCGCGGGCGACGGCGTGGGCCGTGACGGCGCGGTCGGCTCCCTCGTCACCGTCGCGGAAGCACTCGGCGCGACCACCTACCACCAGCCCATGAGCGACGGCCTCAACTTCCCGACCGCCCACCCCCTCCACGTCGGCACCCTCCCACCGGTGAACACGGAGATCCGCTCCCTCCTCGCCCCCCACGACGTGGTGTTCATCGCCGGCTGCCACGCCTTCATGCCCCATCACTACTCCCCGGGACCTGCCGTGCCGCGCAGCTCCCGGATCGTCCAACTCGACGACGACCCCGCCGAGGTGGGCCGCAACTTCGGGGTCGAGGCCGCACTCGTCGGCGGCATCCGGGCCACCCTCGACGCCCTCGCCGACCGGCTGCGCCCCCATCCGTCGGGCCGAGAGACCGAGACGGCCGCACGTGCCCGGGCCGTCGCCGACCGCACCGCCGCCGACCGCGCCCGAACCGACGCCGAGGCGGTCGCGGCCTACGGCGGAGCTCCGCTGGACCCGCTCGCCGCCGTCCACGCCGTCGCCTCCGGGCTCCCTGAAGACGCCGTCGTCGTCGAACAGGCCATCACCGCCGGACCCCTGCTGCGGACCGTGCTCCGCCAGACCCGACCCCGGTCCTTCGTCCACACCCTCGGCGGAGGACTCGGCTCGGGCACCGGCATGGCCGTCGGAGCCCGGCTGGGCGACCCCAGCCGCCCGGTGGTCGCGGTCCTCGGCGACGGCAGCACCATGTTCGGTCTCCAAGGTCTGTGGAACGCCGCCCACGACCGGGTGCCCGTCACCTACGTCGTCCTGAACAACGGCGAGTACCGCACCCTCAAGGACACCTTGGACTCCTGGCAGAGCAACGCCACCCGGGCCGGTAGCTACCCCGGCCTCGACCTCGTGCACCCGAGGCTGGACTTCACCCGGGCCGCCGCCTTCTTCGGCATCGAGGCGGTACGCGTGACGGACGCCGCCGAACTCGCGGCGACCGTCGCCAAGGCCGCGCACCGCGACACCCCGCTGCTCATCGACGTACCGGTCACCGGACACCGGACAGGAGGGCGGGCATGACCCTGCTCGTGGACACCACCATCACCACCCGGCGCATCCACAGCGGAGGCTGGCGCACCCCCGCCCACGCGGGGACCACCGACGTCCTCGAACCGGCCACCGGTCGTGTTCTGACCACCGTCGGGCTCGCGACCGCCGAAGACGTGGACCACGCCGTCACCCTCGCCGCCGCAGCAGCGCCCGCCTGGGCTGCGACGGCTCCCGCCGAGCGCGCGAAGGTCCTGCGCCTGGCGGCCCTGACCCTGGAGGAGCACTCCGCGGAAGTGGTCGAATGGCTGGTGCGCGAGGGCGGCGCCGTCCGGCCGAAGGCGGAGCACGAGGTGCGCTCCGCACTCGACGAACTGTGGGTCGCCGCGTCCCTGCCCACCCTGCCCCACGGCGAACTGCTCCCCGACACCCCGGACCGCCGCAGTACCGGGCGCAGGATTCCGCTCGGCGTCGTCGGTGTCATCAGCCCCTGGAACTTTCCGCTGCTGCTGGCGATGCGCGCGCTCGCTCCCGCCCTCGCCCTCGGGAACGCCGTCGTCCTCAAACCCGATCCCCACACGCCGGTGTCCGGCGGCCATGTCATCGCGGCCCTCTTCGAACGGGCCGGTCTACCCGAGGGCGTCCTCCATGTGCTGCCCGGCGACGCCGGTCCCGGACGGGCCCTGACCGTTCATCCGGACATCGCGATGATCGCGTTCACGGGCTCCACGGCGGTGGGCCGTGAGGTCGGCGCCGCGGCGGGCGGGGCCCTCAAGCGGGTCTCCCTCGAACTCGGCGGCAACAACGCCTACATCGTCCTGGACGACGCCGACCTGGACGCCGCTGCATCGGCGGGCGCTTGGGGCTCGTTCTTCCACCAGGGACAGGTGTGCATGGCAGCGGGGCGCCACATCGTCCTCGCCTCCGTCGCCGACGCCTACGTCGAGAGACTCGCCCGGCAGGCCGAGGCCCTGACAGTCGGCGATCCCTGGACCAGTGACGCGGCACTCGGCCCGCTGATCAACGAGAGCCAGTTGGCCAGGGTCTCGGAGACCATCCGGGCCACGGTCGCCGCAGGGGCCCGGATCCGTACCGGAGGCACGTCCACCGGGCTCTTCCACCGTCCGACGGTCCTCACCGGAGTGACCCCCACCATGCCCGCGTTCGCCGAGGAGATCTTCGGCCCCGTCGCCCCGGTCGTGGTCGTCGCGGACGAGGAGGAGGCCGTCGCCGTCGCCAACCGCACCGCGTACGGGCTGGTCGCCGCGGTCCGGACCGGATCGGTGGAGCGCGGTCTTGCCCTCGCCGACCGGCTGGCCACCGGGATCGTCCACATCAACGGGCAGACCATCGACGACAACGCCCACGTCCCCTTCGGAGGCCGTGGCGCCTCAGGCAACGGCAGCAGACATGGTGCGCGCCAGAGTCAGGAGGAGTACACGCAGTGGCAGTGGTTGACGGTACGGAGCGCGGCGCTGCCCCAACCGTTCTGACCGGCTGGGGCGGGAACGGTCCCCGTCGCCGTACGCCCACGCCGATGACAGTGCCGATGACAGTGCAGACGAGTCGAGCTAGAGGAGAAGGAATGGAAGACACGTACGAGAACCGGCCCAACGCCATACTCACCGGTGGCCCGGCGGAGCTGTTGCCCGAAGGGGAGCGCATCCGGTACGTCGTCGACGAGACGGCCACGGTCAAGGTGCTCAAGGGCAATCGGTACGAACACTGGGAGCCGTCGCCCCAGACGGTCCTCCACACGGGTGGCGAGCTGAGGGTGTATCGCTGGGTCCGTTTCACGTACGTCGCGGAGTAGCCGGTACGTCGCGGGGTGACCGGGGCGCCGGCCCGGGACGGTGACGGCCCCCACGCGGGGCCGTCGATCCGAGAAGCGCGCGACCGCGTCTCCTGTGTCGATCGGGCCGGGGTGAAGGGTGTCTGCCGTCGTGTGCCCTGGGGGCAGTGAGCGGGCTCCCTCCGCCTCACGCGCGTCCGGTACCCTCCGGCCGCGGTCCTGGTGGCCTGGCGGCGTGGTGGAAGAAAATCCGAAGAATCTTTCGATGTACCGATGAGTCTTGCGCGGTGGCCCCGTCTACCCACATGAACAGCACGACCGAGATGGGAGACACCCCGCCATGTACCAGCAGATGATCTTCGTCAACCTCGCCACCCGCGATCTCGACGCGTCGAAGAAGTTCTTCACCGAACTGGGCTACACCATCAACCCCCAGTTCAGCGACGAGAACACCGCGTCCATCCCGCTCAGCGACACCATCGTCGTCATGCTCCACACCCACCAGAAGTACGCCCAGTTCACCGACAAGCCCATTGCGGACCCCACCTCCTCCAGCGAAGTCCTCCTCGCGCTCAGCGCCGAAAGCCGTGAGAAGGTCGACGAACTCGTGGAGAAGGCCATTGCCGCAGGTGGCTCCCACACCGGGGAGACCCAGGACCACGGCTTCATGTACGGCCGTGCCTTCAACGACCCCGACGGACACACATGGGAAATCGTCTGGATGGACCCGGCCGCCGTCGCGAGCTGAACGGGTCGGTCACCTCGGTCACCGGGCGGGAGCGGGCAGCTCCGGGTGCTCGCTCCGGGCACCCGGAACGGCCTCCCCGCGAAGGGGAGGTCGCATCGGTGGCAACACCGTCAGCGCAGCACACCGGTGCATGACGTCCCACCGGTCGGCGCCGACCAGAGCCGTCGTGTGATCCGGCGCCAATCCGGTGTGACTGGCCCGCTAGCGCCCCTTTTTCGATTGAACCCAGATGACCACAGCGATCACAACGACGATCACCAGTATCCATTTCACGGTGTCAGCAACTCCATCCGGTGCTTCGTATCGGTCCTGGCTGCCAGGGCGCGGAACCCGTCCGCTCGATGCAGGGCCGACCGTGCCGTCGCCCGTATCGGCGCCGCGCATCGTGTCGTCGTGACGTCAACACCCACGGGCGGGCGTGGCACATGTCCCCAGTCGTCACGAAAGGGCGACTGCCCCCGGGGCGCGGGTTGAATCCCGCTCCACGCCGTTGGTTCCCGATCGCGCGGTGGCAGCCGCGACGGAAAGTCGATGAGAGACCCGAAGGCTCCGGTTCACCACGGGGTTCCCCTGAGCTCCGCCGTCCGTACGGGGCGCGGCGTTGGATCAGGCTTCCGTCGCGGCCGGCTGCTGCGGGCTCGGCGAGCGAGCAAGCCCCAGCTCCCCCCAGATCTCGTCCAGTGCCCCGACGAACTTCCGCACCTCTGAGGGATCGTGCACCGCACCGGGAGCGGTTCTGAGGATTTCCTGGCCCAGACGCACGCTCGGCGCGTTGATCGCCTGTACATAGGCGCCGTGGCGTTCCAGCAGAATGCTGGAGATCCGCTTGGAGAGGTCGTCGTCCCCGACGAAGACCGAGACGATGTGGGATTCGTCCGAAACGAAGGGGATCCCGTGTTCCCTGAGAAGTCGGTGCATCAGCCGGGCGTTCTCCGCGAGCCTTGTGCGTTCCGTGTCCGAGGTGCGCAGATGCCGAACCGCGGCGAGGGCGCCCGCCACGACGGCCGGCGGGAGGGCCGTGGTGAAGATGAAGGAGCGCGAGAAGCCGCGCACCGCGTCGATCAGTTCGGTGGGGCCCGCTATGTAGCCACCGGTCGTGCCGAATCCCTTGGCCAGCGTGCCCATGATGACGGTGAATTCGTCCGCAAGTCCCTGGCTCGCGGCGATACCGGCGCCCTGGGGGCCGTACATTCCGACTGCGTGTACCTCGTCGAGGAACGTCATGGCGCCGTGGTTCCGGGCGATCGTCGCGATCTCGGCGAGCGGGGCGACATCGCCGGCCATCGAATAGACCGACTCCAGGACGATCATCTTCGGACGGTGGGGATCGGCGGCCGAGATCAATTCCTCCAGATGCGCCGTGTCATTGTGACGGAAGATGCGCTTTTCCGCGCCGCTGTGTCGGAGACCGTCGATGATCGAGGCGTGGTTCATCTCGTCGGAGAAGACGAGACAGTTGCCCAGTCGGCCGGCGAGTACCGAGAGGGCTCCGTCATTGGCGGTGTACCCGGAGGTGAAGAGCAGCGCGTCCGGCTTGCCGTGCAGATCGGCCAGTTCCTTCTCCAACTGGACATGGAGGCGGTTGGTCCCGCCGATGTTCCGGGAACCGCCCGCCCCAGCGCCGTACTCGTCGAGTGCTTCCCGCGTCGCCGCCAGCACGAGTGGGTGTTGTCCCATTCCCAGGTAGTCGTTGCTGCACCACACATTGATCTCGGATACGACTCCGTCGCGGTGGTTCTGCGCAGCCGGGAACTGCCCGGCGAGCCGTCCGATTTCAAGGAACTCCCGTTTCCCCTCCGTGGAACCTAATTCCTGAATATGTCGCGAAAAGAGCTCCAGGTAATGTTCCATAGCGTCAACTCGCTTCTCTGAGAACTGTGTCGATGCGGAACTCGGACTGGCTGAGGGGATTATCCCACAGCGGCATATCGCTTCAATGGCGCGACCTGTGACACTCTGATATCCCCATGGATCCGTCGGGGAATAAGAACTCCTGACGCATCTCTGTTTCGTGTTGTATGCTCCCCGGAAATCTCCGGTACTAGCGCAAAAGGAGTTCTGCGTGTCGTCGAACGAAACGTATGTCAGTAAGATCCTCAAGGTGATCTCCGCAGAACCGGAAAAGACGGTCCTGTCATGGCATGACAAGTCCCTGACCGCGGCGGAGTTATCCGCCCTGGTCCGGTCCGCCGCGCACGCCCTGCGCCAGCACGTCGACCGGAACGGGAGGGCCACCGACACCGTGGTCGCCGTCCTCACGGTCACCAACACCGCCCCGACGCTGATCCTGCGGTACGCCGCCAATCTGATCGGGGCCACGGTGGTCCACCTGCACACCACCAACGCGGTCGACCCCGGGGACCATTTGGTCGAGGATGCCAAAATCAAGATCCTCCAGGAGACCGGCGCGACACACCTGGCCGTGGACGCAGAGAACCTTGAGGCCGCCCGTGGGCTGCGCGACCGGCTGCCAACTCCCCTCGACCTCATCGGTCTCGGTGATCTCGGCCCCGATGTCCTCGACCTGACCACCGCGGACGCGGAATCATTCGATCCGGCCGATGTCGAGATCAGGCTCGACCATCCCGCGGTGGTGACCTACACCAGCGGTACGACCGGCAAGCCGAAGGGCATCGCCGTCGACTTCCAGACCCGAAACGGCTTCATCTCCGCCGGCTTGCAGATGGGCTGGCGGTCCGTCTATCTGGCCACCCTCCCGATGAGCCATTCCAGCGGTGCCACGACCGACGACTCGCTCGCGTCCGGCGGCTCGGTGTTCCTGCGGGACGGCTTCGATCCGGGTGACGTGCTGCGCGCACTGAACCAGCACCGGATCACCAGGCTGCTGGTGTCACCTCCCCAGCTGTACATGCTCCTGGACCACCCCGACGTGGGCTCGACCGACCTGTCCAGTCTCCAGATGCTCACCTACGTGGGTTCTCCTGCATCCCCTGAGCGACTGGCCGACGCGGTCAAGGTCTTCGGCGACGTACTCATCCAGGTGTACGCCACCAGCGAGGCCGGCTTCGTCAGCATGCTCTCACCGGCCGAGCACCGCGACCCTCGTCTGCGGACCACGGTCGGACGGCCGATGCCCGGTTGGGTCCAGATCCGCGACCAGGACGACCACCGCGATCTGCCGGCCGGGGAAATCGGCGAGATCTGCGTACGGTCGGCATTCACGATGAGCGAGTACGTGGCAGAGCCCGAACTCACCGCCCGGACCGTTCGGGACGGCTGGATCCACACCGGTGACCTCGGCTTCGTCGACGGTGAAGGCTACCTGCACATCCGCGGCCGGATCGGCGAGGTGATGAAGACCAACGGCATCAAGATCCACCCCGTGACGGTCGAGAACGCCTTCCTGGCCCACCCCGACGTCGTGCAGGCCAGTGTCTTCTGCGTACGGGACGCGGACCGGATCGAGCATATGCACGCCGCCGTGGTGCTGCGCGAGGGAAGCACCGCCACCGCCGCCGATCTGGCGGACCACATCCGCACGACCATCTCCCCGAAACACATCCCGGCCCAGATCGGCATCCGTACCGCACTGCCCCTGACCGGTGCCGGCAAACCGGACAAGGCACAGCTGGCCGCGGAAGCGAACGTGTGAGATCCCCATGCCCCTCTCCGTGGCTGCCGTACTCGCGGAGTCCGCACTGCGGCGGCCGGAACACCCGGCGATCGTGTTCGACACACGGAAGATCACCTATCGCGAACTGTGGGACGGGGCGCGGCGCTACGCGGCCGTGCTGCGCGACCGGGGCATCGGCCCGGGCGACAAGGTGGCGCTGCTGCTCCCCAACACACCACACTTCCCACTGTCCTACTTCGGTGTGCTCGCGCTCGGAGCGACCGCGGTTCCCATCCACGCCCTCCTCCGGGCGGACGAGATCTCGTACGTCCTCAAGGACTCCGGGGCCGCGGCACTGATCTGCGCCGCCTCGCTGCTGGACGAGGGCGGCAAAGCCGCTGAGGCAGCCGGAACGCCCGTGCTCACCGTCATGGTGGAAGGGAAGCACAACGCTCCGCGCCTGGACGCACTCGCCGCGGGGAGCGCGCCCGTCGACCGCCACGTGCCGTGTGATCCCGGTGACATCGCGGTGATCCTCTACACCTCCGGCACCACCGGCCAACCCAAGGGCGCGCTGCTCACCCATCTCAACGTGGTGATGAACGTCGACACCACCATGCTCTCCCCGTTCGACTTCACTGCGGACGACGTCCTGCTCGGGTGCCTGCCGCTGTTTCACACGTTCGGCCAGATCTGCGGAATGAACACCTGCTTCCGGGCGGGTGCGACCCTGGTCCTGATGCCCAGGTTCGACGGGCCACGGGCACTCGACCTCATGGTGCGGGAGAACTGCACGCTCTTCATGGGCGTTCCGACGATGTACGTGGCGCTCCTCGCCGCAGCCCGGGCCGATCCCCGCCGCCCGGCACTCGACCGAGCGTTCTCCGGTGGCTCCGCGCTGTCCGTGACACTGCTCGACGCATTCCGGGAGACGTACGGCTGCCCGGTCTACGAGGGGTACGGGCTGACCGAGACGTCTCCCGTGGTGGCGTACAACCAGAAGGCGTGGCCGCTCAAGCCGGGAACCGTGGGCAGACCGATCTGGGGCGTCGAAGTCGAGATCGCCAGAGCGGACGTTGCGGACCGGGTCGAGTTGTTGCCCAACGGCGAACTGGGCGAGGTCGTCATCCGGGGGCACAACGTCATGGCCGGCTATCTGAACCGGCCGGAGGCGACAGCCGAGGCGATCGTGGACGGCTGGTTCCGCTCGGGCGACCTCGGCGTGAAGGACGACGAAGGCTATCTGTCCATCGTCGACCGCAAGAAGGACATGGTGCTGCGCGCCGGGTACAACGTCTACCCGCGTGAGGTGGAGGACGTACTGGCGCGACATCCGGCGATCGCCCAGGTCGCCGTCGTCGGACTGCCGCACCCCGTCCACGGCGAGGAGGTGTGCGCGGTGGTGATGGCGCGTTCCGGTGCGGTTCCGGGCCCGGCGCTGGGTGCCGAGATCGTGGCCTGGAGCCGGGAGCGGATGGCCGCGTACAAGTATCCGCGCCTGGTGGAGTTCGTCGATGCCTATCCGCTCGGCCCCAGCGGCAAGGTGCTCAAGCGCGAGCTGGTCGCCCAGTTGAGCGGCACGGCGGAAGCACAGTCGGGTGGCGGCCCACCGCGCCCGCGGTGAGCCCCGTACCCGACGCCCGGTCAACTCCGCGAACCCCTCCGCCCCACAACGGTGATGGCGCCGATCGGCTTACGCGGTGCGGGGGCGGCATCACCCCCGCACCGCGTAAGCACGGCCCTCGCAACGGTGCCCGGGTCCGTGTCGCGGCTTGCGCTATCGGGCTGCTATGCCGCTCGGGAAAGATCTGAACCGCAGGTCCGGTGGCGGCAAGCGCCGGGCATGACGAGAAGCGCCCCGGCCGGTGGGCGACCCGCGGAGGCGGGCGTACCGCGCAGGTCCGGTGACTGATGGTCCTGCTCGCCGTGAAGGAGTACCAGAGACACGATGGCGCACTCAACCGGTACGGGATCACCCCTGCTGTGGACGTTGGCCGGTAGTGGCAGGGACTCCCTGGCAGCCAGAGCCCGCGCCCTGCGTGCACACCTCGCCGGTCGTGACGACTGGAGACCGGAGGACGTTGCACTCACCCTCGCCCGTGACGCCTCCGCCGGGAGCCGACGGGCTGCGCTGGTGGCCGAGGGCCGTGACGGATTCCTGGAGCGGTTGGACGCGCTCGCCGACGGCAGAGGGATGCCCGGGCTGGTGGAGGGTGCGGCAGCGCGGTCACATCCGCGGGTCGCCTTCGTCTTCCCCGGGCAGGGAGCGCAGTGGCCCCGGATGGCGGTGGACCTGCTGGACGCGTCCCCGGTGTTCCGGCGGCAGATGGACGAGTGCGCCCAGGCGCTGCGGCCGTTCATCGACTGGTCGTTGGAGGATGCGCTCCGTGACCCGGCAGCCGTGGGCGGGCCGGGAGCGGACCGGGCCGACGTGGTGCAACCGGTGCTGTTCGCGGTGACGGTGTCGCTGGCCGCACTGTGGCGCTCCCACGGGGTGGAACCCGACGCGGTGCTCGGGCACAGCGTCGGTGAGGTCACGGCCGCCGCCGTCTCGGGCGCACTGTCCCTGGAGGACTCCGCGCGGGTGGTGGCCCTGTGGAGCCAGGCCCAGGCGACCCTGGCCGGCCGGGGGGACATGATCTCCGTCATGGCCTCCGTCCGTGAGGTGGAGCCACATCTGCAACGCTGGGGCGGCCGTCTCGTCGTCGCCGCACTGAACGGTCCCAAGTCCGTGATCGTCTCGGGTGATTCCGACGCCGCGGCACACCTGCTCACCGAACTGGCCGCGGCCGGACTGCACGCACGGAAGATCGCGGTGGGCCTGGCCGCCCACTCCTCCCACATCGACGAGATCCTTCCCCGCATGCGAGCGGACCTCGCGCCCATCCAGCCGCTCACAGCACACCTGCCGTACTACTCCGCGCTGACCGGCGAACTGTTGGACGCCCCGGTGTTGGACGCCGACTACTGGTGCCGCAACCTGCGCAGCACGGTCAGCTTCCAGCAGGCGGCCGGGGCCCTGTTGCGGGACGGGTACGGCGTGCTCCTTGAGGTCAGCCCGCACACCGTACTGACCTCGGCACTCGTGGACTGTGTCGAGGAGAGCGGATCGGAAGCAGCGGTCCTCGGAACGCTGCGCCGGGACCAGGGCGGCCCGGGCCGCTTCCTGACCTCGCTCGGGGAACTGTACGTACAGGGTGTGACACCGGACCGGGAAGCGCCGTACGCCGGGCGGGACACCAGCGTGGTGGAACTGCCGCCGTCGGTCCTGGCCGAGCCCGGTCCGGCAGTCGTGACCCGGACCGACGGTGGTGAAGCAAGGGGAGGCGACGGGGTTGCACTGCGCGCAGAGCTGGCCGGGATGGGCGCGCCCGAGCAGTGCGCCGTCCTGTTGCGGTTGGTGGGGCGAGAGATCGCGTCGCTGACCGGGCGGACCGATCCGGTGCCGAAGGACTCGGCCTTCCGCGCCTTGGGATTCGACTCGGTCACCGCGGTGGAACTGCGCAACCGTCTCAGTGCGGTGACGGCGCTGCGGATTCCGGCGACGGTGGTGTTCGACCGCCCGACCCCGGAGGAACTGGCCGAGTACCTCCGTACCGAACTCGTCGGCGACCGAGCCGACGACGATGCGGACACCGTTCTGCCGATGCGGGCCGATGACGACGACCCCGTGGTGATCGTCAGCATGGGATGCCGCTATCCGGGTGGCGTCAACAGCCCGGACGAGCTCTGGGAACTCGTGTCGAGCGGAGTCGACGCGGTCTCGGCGCTTCCCGCGAACCGTGGTTGGGACACCGCTGGACGGTACGACCCCGTGCCGGGCAATCCGGGTCGGTACTACCAGCGCGAGGCAGGATCCCTCGATGGCGCCGGCCTCTTCGACGCGGAGTTCTTCGGCATCTCGCCGCGTGAGGCGCTGGCGATGGATCCGCAGCAGCGGCTGCTGTTGGAAACGACCTGGGAGGTGCTGGAGCGGGCCGGGATCGATCCGTCCACCCTGCGTAAGAGCCGAACCGGGGTCTTCGTCGGGGCGATGACCATGGACTACGGACCCCGTCTCGAACAGGGCGCCGACGCCGGTGGCCACCTGCTGACCGGCAATACGGGAAGTGTCGCCTCGGGCCGCCTCGCCTACACCCTGGGCCTGGAAGGCGCGGCGGTCACCGTGGACACGGCGTGCTCGTCGTCACTGGTGGCACTGCACCTGGCGGTTCGGGCATTGCGTTCGGGCGAGTGCTCCATGGCCCTGGCCGGTGGTGTGACGGTGATGTCCACGGTCGGCATGTTGGTGGAGTTCAGCCAGCAGGGCGGTCTTGCTCCGGACGGTCGGTGCAAAGCCTTTGCGGCGGCGGCCGACGGCTTCGGTTTGGCCGAGGGCGTGGGAATGTTGCTGCTGGAACGTCTGTCGGACGCGCGGCGCCATGGGCATCCGGTGTTGGCGGTGGTGCGTGGGTCGGCCACGAACCAGGATGGTGCGAGCAACGGTCTGACGGCGCCCAGTGGTCCGTCGCAGCAGCGGGTGATCCGGGCGGCGTTGGCGGATGCGGGGCTGACGGCTTCCGATGTGGATGTGGTGGAGGCGCACGGTACGGGTACGACGTTGGGCGATCCGATCGAGGCGCAGGCGCTGTTGGCCACGTATGGCCAAGACCGGCCCGTCGAGCGTCCGGTGTGGATCGGGTCGTTGAAGTCGAACATCGGACACACCCAGGCGGCTGCCGGTGTGGGCGGTGTGATCAAGTCGGTGTTGGCGTTGCGGCACGAGGTGATGCCGAAGACGCTGCACGTGGACGCCCCCTCGCCGAATGTCGACTGGTCGGCGGGCGCAGGACAGTTGTTGACGGAGGCACGGGCGTGGGACGACACGGGTCGTCCGCGACGGGCGGGTGTGTCCTCCTTCGGTATCAGTGGCACGAACGCCCATGTGATCGTGGAGTCGGCGCCGGTTGAGGCATCGGCCGAGACGGTGGATCCTCCGCGGCCCGGTCCCGTGCCGTGGGTGTTGTCGGGTCGTAGTGATGAGGCGTTGCGGGAGCAGGCTGCGCGGCTGTTGGCGCATCTGGGTGCCGGATCTGTTTCGTCGTTGGGCGAGGTGGGTTGTGCTCTGGCTACCACCCGTACGGCTTTTGAGCGGCGGGCGGTGGTGGTGGGGTCTGGTCGTGATGAGTTGTTGGCGGGTGTTGCGGCGCTGTCGCGGGGTGTGGAGTCTCCGTATGTGGTGTGTGGTGGTGGGGTGGTGTCGGGTCGTTCGGTGTTGGTGTTTCCGGGGCAGGGGTCGCAGTGGGTGGGGATGGCGGTGGGGTTGTTGGATGAGTCGGTGGTGTTTGGGTGGTGGATGGGTGAGTGTGAGCGGGTGTTGGGGTCTTTGGTGGGGTGGTCGTTGGTGGGGGTGTTGCG
>NZ_JBEXVD010000046.1:0-28258 GCF_040638655.1 Streptomyces sp. NPDC005963
GGCGGCGAAATCGCCGATTCGATCGCAATGGGACGCACCGCACGAGAGCTGGACAGCACCCCACTCGCAAAGGTCACCGCATCCGCCGCCTGAGGGGGCGATCCCGGCGATGCCGCTGATGTCGCCCCTCGTCATCCCCTCCGGGATCAGCCCGCAAGGCCCCGTCGAGAGTTCGAGACTACTATCACCCCGAATTGCGACATTCGCCATCCACGGGTGGGATTCAGCGCAACCGCCAAGCCAGATCACCGCCCGTTTAGGAACCCGAACCGCGGGTCAGGGCGAATTGCCCCGTGACAACCGCTACCGGTTTTCCTTTTGACGGTACGTGAGTCTGCTGCGGAACCCCTGGAAGAGGGGAAGGCCGACACCCCGGACGAGTCAACGGAATCGGCTCACGTTCATCCGCTTCCTCCCACGACGATGTCGACGAAAGCACCGAACGGGTCGGCAGGTAATGCTCCCCATCGCCCCACCCATTGCTGCATCACAGCCGCGCGTTCGTTCCTTGGCCCGACGCATTTCCACTGGTTATCGGGTCCCTGCCTGCGGCCGAAATCCCCACCAGAAGGAGTCATGCTTCATGAGCGCGAACTGCCCGGTCGACGGCCTCCTGCCGCGTGCGAGGTTCTCATGACCTCCCACGTGCGCCCGGCCCTCACCAAAGCCCAGTCCATCGGCGACGCCCTGCCGTGGCTCGCCCGCCACCAGGGCCGGACCGTCGTCATCAAACTGGGCGGACACGCCATGGTCGACGAGGACCTCACGGCGGCCTTCGCCCGCGACATCGTCTTTCTCCGCTACGCAGGGCTGCGACCCGTGGTGGTGCACGGGGGCGGCCCCCAGATCGATGCCGAACTCACACGGCGCGGCCTGAAGCGCGAGTTCAAGGGCGGGCTTCGAGTGACCTCTCCGGCCGCGATGGACGTGGTGCGCATGGTCCTCGCCGGCCAGGTGCAACGCGAGTTGGTCGGGCTGATCAACCGATTCGGTCCGCTCGCCTTCGGCATGACCGGCGAGGACGCCGACACCCTCACGGCGGTGCGTTGCGTGCCGTGGGTCGACGGGGAGCCGGTGGACATCGGCAGGGTGGGCGAGATTACCGCCGTCAATACCGGTGTTCTGGAAAGCCTGCTGGCGGACGGGCGAATCCCGGTGGTCTCCCCGCTCGCCCGGAGCGCTGAGGACGGCCTGGTCTACAACGTCAACGCCGACACCGTGGCCGCTTCACTCGCCACCGCACTGCGCGCCGAGGCACTCATCATGTTGACGGACGTCGCGGGCCTGTACGCGGGCTGGCCGCACAGCCAGGACGTCATTCCCCGGCTCACGGCCAAAGAGCTCGAAAAGCTCCTGCCGGAGTTGAGCGACGGCATGGTGCCCAAGATGACCGGTTGCCTGGACGCCGTGCGCAATGGCGTGGGCGCGGCCCGGGTGATCGACGGACGGACGCCACACTCGGTCCTCTTGGAGATGTTCACCGACGAGGGCGTCGGAACGGTGATCGTGCCGGACTCGGACGAAGTGGAGGTCAGGCCGTGAGTCTGATGCACGGGGTGGACCTCCGGACAGGGCTGGCGACCATGGGCCATGGGGTTGGCCCTCGGGACCGGGGCGGAAGGAACAGAAGGAGTAGCGAAGAAACAAGAGCCGAACAAGGACCCGGGTCGGCGGGCTCGCCCGACGAACCGCCGGACTCCCGGCCGTCCCACTGCCACGACAGACGGCGGTCGTCTTGCCGCAGGGCGACCGGACCAATGCGTCTACCACCGGAGACCGGCGCCGCATCAGATCGGGATGTGAGCGGTGTCGACCCGTCACTACGCCGGACTGACCAGCCTCGTTTCCCCTCCATGGGAGAGGTGACCGGTGGTGTCGGAGGTTTTGAGGATGGCTTGCTGTAACCGGCGCAGCTCTGCCGATGGCTCCAACCCCAGATCACGCACCAACACCTGACGAAGACGCTGATACACACTCAACGCCTCACCACGCCGACCCGACCGATACAACGCCAACATGAACTGACCATGCAGATTCTCATGCGTCCGATACCGACTCGCCAACACCGTCAACTCACCCAACAACTCACGATGCCGACCCAACCGAAGATCCGCCTCAATCCGCTGATACAACGCACACAACCGCGACTCCTCCAGCCGACGAACCTCCATCTCCAACTGCCCACCCACCCGCACATCCGCCAACGCCGAACCACTCCACAACCCCAACGCCTCACCCAACAACCGAGCCGCCCCCACAAAATCCTCCGCATCCATCGCCCGATACCCCATACCCGCAAGACGCTCAAACTCCCGCACATCACTCACCCCACCCCCACCCCGCAACACATAACCCCCCGGAGCCGTCACCAACACATCCTTCGCCGACAACCCACCACCCACCACACCCCGCTCCAACGCCACACCAATCAACTCACGCAACTGCAACACATACGTCTGCAACGTCGTCCGCGCAGACCGCGGAGGACGCTCCCCCCACAACTCCTCAACCAACAAACCAACCGGCACCACCCGATCCACATGCAAAGCCAACAACGCCAACACCTTCCGAGGCTTCGGAGCCGAAGGCACCACCCCAACCCCACCCACCCGCACACCCAACGGACCCAACACATCAATATCCATACCAAACCCCCATCCGATCGTGCTGCTCGCACATGACGCCGATCGATCCGAGCAGCGGGCTACCCGGGCTCTCCGAACCCAAGCTGAAACGGGGCAGCAGGCTCTTAAATGAAACCAAACTCCCTGTTTTGAAAGACTGTCATGGAGGCCTTGAGTGCTCCTAGAGAGACTTAGGATCATTCCCTGGCGGAGCAAATGCCCTCAAAAATCTATATTTTAGTGTCAAGCAACGGAGCAATTGACAGACCATCTGCCCTGTTTATTGTGCTGCGACATCCAAGGATCGACTCCTCACGGCCCCATCGGCGAGATCAATCAATCTGGAGAGCAGTAAACCTGCAACACGGTATGCATGGTGGGTGATGACTCATGTGCGAGGCTGCCCTCTTCGAGCGTTCAGCCGCGCACCCTTCGATGACGTGGTGTCGGAGTCAGAGGAGTGGCGGCGGTGTCGGCCCATCAACAGGGCGGGTCGCCGGCCGCAGATCGCGACAGTCCTCCCGCACGTCAACGCGCCCGCCTACGTCGGGGAGGACGACAGACGGGCGCGGACTGGGGGGAATGTGCACAACCCACTCTAGGCAGTGGGCAGTCTCAAGCCCTTTGGCCGTGGCGGAACTTCGAGCTCAGCTGCGGCGATCCTCCACCTCACGCCACCTCGCCCAGATCGCTGTAGTCCCGCTGGTTTTGCTGTTCCCGCTCGGCGGCGTAGACCGCGACGAAGGCGGCGAACCCCAGCACGCCGTCGTCCGGCCCGAGGGCCGTGACCGCCACGCTCTTTCCCAGTCCCCGCGACAGCATGCGGTGAGCTTCGAGCGAAGCAGCCAGCAGCTCCCCCTGGGAGCCCTGTGCCCGAACCGCGTCTCCGCTGGCCACGGCCAGCGCCTCGGCCCAGGCCCGGGAGGCGATCTGCTCCCTGCGCGGGTCCGAGTTCGAGTTCGAGTTCGAGTTCGAGTCCGGGTCCGGGTCCGGGTCCGGCACGACAGCCTCCTCGGTGTCTCGCGCTCCTCGCTTCAGATGCTTCGCTGGTGTCGTACGGCGCCGCACACGGACGGATGTCGGCGCGCATACGTGGTCCGACCGCGTACGCAGGGAGTGTCAGTGCCTGCGTCCGACGGCCGACGCGAGCATGCGGGCCAGATCGTCGGGGCGGGCGTCCGTCGCACCGAGGACGATGGCGAGCGGCCGGTGACCGCCAACCGCAGCGAGGCGGGCGATGGCGCAGGCTGCGACGCCGTCGCCGGAGAACCCGGCGACGGCCATGGGCCCGCCGGACCGGGCGCGGGAGTCGAGCGCGGCGTACACGGCACGGGCAGCGGCATCGGCCTGGGTGCCGCCCACCGGAACGGGACCGAGCAGGAGCAGTTCCTCGGGCCCTTCATAGGCCCGTGCGAGCTGGTCGTAGAAGACCCGGGAAACACCCGGTGCCTGCAATAGACCGACAGGACCAGCATCCTTGTGGTGGGGGCGGCGCAGTACGGCCGGCAGTACGCCCGTCTCCTCCAGTTCGACCTGCACCGGGCCGACTGCAGGGCCCGTGCCCAAGCCGGACAGCAAGGTGAGCGCCTCACCGACCGTGGTGGGGCGCGCGGAGTCACGCGGGAGTTCGCGCAGCAGCAGCGCGGCATGGGCGAGGAGCTCGGTGATCTCCGGGAGCCGCACCTGATCGTAAGAGGCGGTGAGGATCAGGCGACCGTCCCCGTCGTGGTGGGCGATCAGCGTGAGAGGGAAGGCGGTGCGGACACCGAGCGTCTGCAACGGTTCCACCTCGATACCGTAGGCGACGAGTTCTGCCTCCAACTCGGTCAACACCCGCGGCGGCGCCTCGAAGGTGAGCAGGGTGTCGGCGGACGGTGGCGGCTGTTGGGTCCAGGCGTGGATCTGACCTGCCGACACCCATTCATAGGCCGCCTGGTCCAAGCAGCGGTCACGCAGGTTGGCGATCAACTGCGGCACCGTGGCTCCGGGGTCGACGAGCACGGACTGCGGCAGCGGCCCGGCCAGCGCACCGGGGGTGCGCTGCACCCCCTCGAAGAGGATGCTCCGGCCTGCGGCGGTGGTGGCGAAGCACACCTGTGACGGTCCCTCGGCCCGGCTGGCGCGGTACAACAGCAGCGCCCACACGGCCTGGAGGGCGGTGGACTCGCTCCCGCCCCAGACTGCGGCCCAGTTGCCGAGTCGCGCGGTCTCCTCCTCGGTCAGGCGGAGCCTCGACCGCCCCTCGGAGCGACTTCCCGTGTCGGTGAAGAGCGGCGGCACGGGTACGAAGACACCGGTGTCGGCGCTGGTGAAGAAGTCCTCGGCGGCTGAGCTGTCCTGAGCGTCGAGCCAGGCGACGTAGTCGGCCATGTCGGGTCGGCGCTCGCCGCCGGGCAGTTCTCCACCGGCGAGGTAGGCACGGTAGAACTCACGGACCAGAAGCCGGACAGACCAGCTGTCGAGCAGTGCGTGGTGATAGGTGAGCAGTACCCGGGTGGGCTGTGTGGATGTGGGGTTCGCCGGGCCGCCGCCAAGCAGGGTGATGCGTAGCGGGGCAGGGCGGCGCGGGTCGACGCCACGGCGTCGGTCGGCTTCGACGAGTGAGTGCCACTCGGCGCTGCCGTGCGGCAGGTGCACGACCTCGGGCTCGGTCTGTTCGTGCACGACGAGGCCCAACTCCGCCTGGTCATCGAAGGCGGTGCGCAGCACGGATTCCCGGGCGAACACCGAGCGCCAGGCGGCCGTGAACTGCGCTACGTCGAGGGGTCCGTGCCAGTCCCAGGCGGCCTGTTCGACCTGGCGGCCCGGATCAGGGTGGGCGTCGGCGTCCGCCAGCAGTTCACGCTGGAGCGGTGTCGCGGCTAGGCGCCGTGTCATCAAGGAGCCGCTGCCGCCCCGGGTAAGCAGGTCGGCAAGCGCCCCGAGGGGGAATTCGGTCTGCTGAGGTTCCGTACTGTCCGTAAGACGAAGGGTGTGCTGGGCGCGCCCCTGGCTCTCCAGGGCCGCCGTCCAACTGGCGGCGCCGGGGTGGCGTGTGGCGATGCTGTCGAGCGCGGCCTCGATGCGGGCGGTCTCGATCGGCCCGTGCAATTCGAGCACGGGCAGCGCGCTGCGGCTGACCTCCACGACGACGGTGATCGGCTCGCCCTGTGGCAGACGTGCGAAGCGGCTGGTGGTCATCGGCAGTCCGGGGCACGCGCTGGCGAAGCCCCTCCTCCCTCCTCCGGGTGCGCTGCTCAAGCATGACGAAGACCCGCCACAAACCTCTGACGAGGTCCTGACACCCCGCTTGATCCCCGACGCGATCGGACGAAGGGCCGGCTCGAATCCCTTCCGGGGCACCGGTGCCAGGCCGTCTCACCTCCTTGGGATTCCAGGTCGTGTGCCCCTGTTGATGAGATCGATGTCCGCTCCGGCCGGATCATCACGGGGTGAGTGCAGCCGGGAGGTGGCAAGCGCTCCAGGGAATCCGAAGTTGGTGGGGGCGGTCTTTGATGCTCACATTGAGCATCTTTCAATCAGTCCTCAAGTGCTCCCGTTGACGGTGGACGCTACAGGGCCCCGACAGTCCCTCGGCCCGACGACCCGGAGGCGATCAGCGGTGATGGGCTTTCCGTACTCCGTGCTTCCGGTGGACCCTCTCCCGGGCCGGGCCACTCCTGGCCATGCCCGGCACCGGCACGGTCGATTGCTACACCGCTCTCCCCGCGACCCGTTGAAACAGCCGGCGCCCCTCTGATGCCGACGGCGAACCGATCCGTTGCCGATGCCCAAGGAGCCTGTGATGTCTGGTGAGCGAGTGCACTGCGTACGACATTCGATGGAGGTGGCCGCTCCGGCCGGAGCGGTCTACGCCCTGCTCGCGGACGCCGTGCGCAGGCCGCTGTACTGCCCGCCCGTCCTGCACGTCGAGCGCCTCGACTTCGACGGGACCCGGGAGCGCCTGCGCATGTGGGAGAGCGCGGGTGGTCACATCAGGTCCTCGATGTGGGTGCGGGTGCAGCATCCTCATGAGCGGCGCATCGAATTCGTCCGGTTGACGCACGAGGCGCCGGTGGAGTCGATGGGCGGGGAGTGGACCGTCGAGGAGGCCGCGGGCGGGCGCAGCGCGGTGACAGTACGGCATGAGTTCACCGTCGCGGGCGACCACGGTGACGACGTCGCCTGGGTCGGCCTCGTCACCGGTGACAGCGCTCGGGCGGAGCTGGAGAGCCTGCGCCGCATCGCCGAGAACCGGGACGGATTGGACGACCTGGTGCTGTCCTTCGAGGAGGAGGTGCGGGTGAACGGGCCGGGAGAGCTGGTCTACGACTTCCTGTACCGGGCCGCGGACCTGCCCGACCTCGCCCCCCGTGTACGACACTTCGAACTGACCGAGTCGTCTCCCGGGGTGCAGGTGCTGGGCTACGAAGAGCGGCTGCCCGACGGAGCGGTGCGCACGACGGGCGCGGTTCGGCTGTGCTTCCCCCATGCGGGTCGGATCGTCTACAAGCAGACCGCGCCGTCCGCGCCGGTGGCCGCACACACCGGAGAGTGGTCGGTGCTTCCCGACGAGCACGGTGTGCGCGTGGTCGCCCGGCACTCGGTGCTGCTCGACGAGACCGTGGTGCGGAGTGTGCCCGGAGCGGGCATCTTCGCCCCGGGACCAGCACCGTCCGGGCTGGAAGGGGCCCGGATTCGGCTGCGCGAGGCCATCGGACGGTCGTCACTCGCAACGCTCGAACTGGCCGGACGCCATGCGGAGTCGGCGGTACGGACCTTGCCGAGGCGGCCGGCGGTGGCCGCGGACTCTCCGCGCTAGGCCGCTGGCGCGGCCTCGGGCAGAACGGTTCCCGACGGGCGAGGCGCTTGGCTCATCAGGCGGCGTAGCGATCAAAGGTTGAGGTGCGTCGTTCCCCCGCCACCACGTCGAGCGCGGGGTCGACGGTGAGCATCATCTGGTGCACACGCTGGAGTTGCGGCGAGGGCTCCACACCGAGCTCGTCGATGAGCCGCTTGCGCAACTGGCGGTACACGTCGAGTGCCGTCGCCTGCCGTCCGGAGCGGTACAGGGCCACCATCGCCTGGGAGTGCAGACCCTCGTGCTGGGGGTGCCGGGCGATCAGGTCGGTGAGTTCGACGATGAGTTCGCTGTGCCGTCCGAGACGCAGATCGGCGTCGATGCGCCGTTCGAGGGTGACCAGGCGGGACTCATTGAGCCGCATGATCTCGATGGAGAGAATCGACCCCGCGCGTACGTCGACGAGTGCGGGTCCGTTCCACATGTCGAGGGCGCCCCTGAGGAGCGTGGACGCCTGCCCGTCCGCCCCCTCCTCGAAGGCCCGCCGACCACCCGTGACGAGTTGCTCGTACCGGTGCAGGTCGACGGAGTCGGCCGGGATCTGCATGACGTAGCCGCCGTGCCGGGTGGCGAGGACTTCCTTGGCGTTGCCGGGCGCGTCGGGCCCCATGGCGGTCCCGAGGCGACGGCGGAGCTGGAGGACGTACGTCTGTAGCGTGGTCATGGCGCTCTGTGGCATTTCGGTGCCCCACAGCTCCTCCATCAGGGTGGCCACGGGCACGATCCGGCCCGGGTAGAAGGCGAACAGGGCGAGAAGCTGACGCGGCTTGCTCGCGGTGGGAACTATCGAGACACCGTTGACGGCGGCGCTCAGTGACCCCAGGACCTGAATCTCCACGGTTTCCTCCCGTACCCCATCGAGTGGCGGCCGTGCAGTTGACCCATCGAGTGGCGGCCTTGGTCGTTGGCACGCTAGACCCGTTTTCGGCCGCTGCCCGCATTGCTGGATTCACTCTCAAGCAGTCCTCCGCGAAAGACTGTTCGAGCGCGGGAACCAGGGCTGGAGAACGCCTGCAGACCAGCTCCAGAGCCACTCGGGAAAGCGGTCACCACGACCTGGACGCGTCTATCGTCCGAACTCCCTGCCCCGAACCGGGTCCGCTGGTCGACGGGCCGGGCGTCGAAGTTCTCGTCGATGGAGTCGCCATGCAGAAGGCGGAAGGGCTGGAGTTGCGCCTGTTCGTGTTCCACCGCTCCGGTGGTTCGCATCTCATGTACCGCGACTGGCGGTCCCGCTTCCCGGCCGGTTGGGACGTGCGGACGCCCGACGCACCGGGCCTCGACCCGCGCGACGGTCGTCCCGCGCTGATGGCCGCGGTTGCGCTGGTCGAGCACTTCCTCCATGAGTTGGACCCCCGGCTGACGGGCCGTTTCGCGTTCTTCGGACACAGCATGGGCGGAATCGTCGTGTACGAACCGATCCGTCGGCTCGTCGAAACCGGTCGTACGTCGCCGATCTGGCTCGGTGTGTCCGCACACGGCACCGTGCGCCCCGAAGCGGCCCGTACAGGCCGGCGCCTACTGTCCGAGGTCACCGGACGGGTCCGGAACGACGTGTGCCGCGCGCTGCTGACGGCCCGAGCGTCGTCCGCGGTGCCACGATGACCGTCCTCGACCTCGCCGCACCGGCTCCGGTGCGGGGCGAGGTGACCGAGTTCCGGCTGCTCGGTCCGATGGTCGTGCACGACGGGGTGACGGGAACGGATATCGTGCCCCCCGGCCCCAAGCAGCGCGCCCTGCTCGCTACCCTGGTCATCCGCGCGGGCGAACACCTGTCCGTGGACAGCCTGGTCGAGGAGTTGTGGGGCGACCGCCCTCCGGCCAATGCACCGAACGCCCTCCAGGCCCATGTCGCCCGGTTGCGCCGACTGCTCCCCACTCCGGGCCACGAATGGATCAGCACCCTGCCCACCGGATACCTGATGACTCTGGGCCCCGCCTCAACCGATGTGGCCCGCTTCGCCCACCTGTCCCACCAGGGCAGGGCGAAGGTTCCCGAAGACTCCCGGAACGCAACGGAACTCCTGTGTCACGCACTGTCGTTGTGGCAAGGCACGGCCCTCCAGGACAGCCGCCACGGCCCCATCTGCACCGCCGAGGCGGACCGCCTCGAAGAGCAGCGCCTGACGACCCTCGAAGCCCTGTACGAGGCGAGCCTGAACTGCGGCCGCTACGTCGAGATCATTTCCGCCCTGGAACGCCTCACCTCAGACCACCCGCTGCGCGAGCGCTTCTACGACCTGCTGATGGTGGCCCTGTATCGGGGTGGCCGACAGGCAGAGGCCCTCGGCGTCTATGAACGCGCACGCCGCCAACTGGTAACCGTCCTCGGTATAGAGCCGGGCCCGGCACTGCGCGCCCGTATGGAGGCGATCCTCCACCACTCCCCTGGGCTTGGGGCACCACGGCCCCGCAAGTTGGACCTGCCGCAGGAGTTGGTGCATCTCCAGGCTCGGATCGAACAGTTGGTCCGGGACCAGAAGGACCTACTGCGCAGGATGCAGCAAGAGCACGGCCAGTAGTGCCCCGGGCGGTGGTCCCCTGCCCGTCTCCTTGACCCCGTGCGCACAGCAAGACGCCCCGCCCACCCGAAGCCGGCTTCATGCCATTCGGGAGTGGGCGGGGCGGAGATCGTCAGAGAGCTTCGGCAGCCGGGGGCATCCACGGCCGGCATCAGCCGACTCGGGCGAGCCGTTCCCGTGAACCAGCGCTTCGGGCTTCGGGTTGGGTGGCGCGGGTGGTCGTGTCGGAGGTTTTGAGGATGGCTTGCTGTAACCGGCGCAGCTCTGCCGATGGCTCCAACCCCAGATCACGCACCAACACCTGACGAAGACGCTGATACACACTCAACGCCTCACCACGCCGACCCGACCGATACAACGCCAACATGAACTGACCATGCAGATTCTCATGCGTCCGATACCGACTCGCCAACACCGTCAACTCACCCAACAACTCACGATGCCGACCCAACCGAAGATCCGCCTCAATCCGCTGATACAACGCACACAACCGCGACTCCTCCAGCCGACGAACCTCCATCTCCAACTGCCCACCCACCCGCACATCCGCCAACGCCGAACCACTCCACAACCCCAACGCCTCACCCAACAACCGAGCCGCCCCCACAAAATCCTCCGCATCCATCGCCCGATACCCCATACCCGCAAGACGCTCAAACTCCCGCACATCACTCACCCCACCCCCACCCCGCAACACATAACCCCCCGGAGCCGTCACCAACACATCCTTCGCCGACAACCCACCACCCACCACACCCCGCTCCAACGCCACACCAATCAACTCACGCAACTGCAACACATACGTCTGCAACGTCGTCCGCGCAGACCGCGGAGGACGCTCCCCCCACAACTCCTCAACCAACAAACCAACCGGCACCACCCGATCCACATGCAAAGCCAACAACGCCAACACCTTCCGAGGCTTCGGAGCCGAAGGCACCACCCCAACCCCACCCACCCGCACACCCAACGGACCCAACACATCAATATCCATACCAAACCCCCATCCGATCGTGGCCTCATCCAGTAGTTACCAAGTAAAAAACCAGCAGTCTGGTTTGTCAATACCAGACCGCATCCGCTGTTTCTGTATTACCCACCTGCTTCTTGAGTGCGCCTATAGTCGCGAGAAAATGGCTATAAAACCTACAAAAATAACCGATACAGCGCATCAGGAGGGGGCGCATGGCGGACTCGATCCGCCCCTGACGCCCTTCCGAGGACCAGAGGGAATCAGTAAACAGCCAACATGGTCTGTTTAAGCTGTGGCTGTCAGACCGCTTCTCCGGTCAGCTGCGGCAGCACCAAGTCCCAGAACGCGTCGATCCGCTGCTCCGAGAGCCACTCGTCGTCTCCAAGGCCGAGCACTTCAAAGCCCACGGTGGCCGTGATGATGGCCGGTGCGACCTTCTCCGGTGTCATACCTTCCGCAAGCCCGCCCTCCCGCTGGGCCCGCGCGAGCAGTTGCTCGACCCACTCCTGCCAACACCGCCGCATACCGGCCTTCGCACCCAGTGCGGGCTCATCGCCCAGTTCGAAGCCGGCCCGTACGACGACATCCCCCGCCAGCCTGCTCATGAGGCCGTGCGTTGCAGCGACCAGGTCCTGCAACGCACCTCCCCATGCACCACCGGCCGGCAGATCCTCGGCGATCGCCCGTAGTCTGCGCGCCGCCTCATCCTCAACAGCCCTGGCCAGTTCCCGCTTCGTCTCGAAGTGGAAGTGAAGAGCTCCGCTACTGACCCTCGCCTGTCGGCTGATGCGGGCAAGTGAGGCCCGCACGTATCCCTCGGTCGTGAACACCTCGGCGGCGGACTGAATCAGAGCTGCACGGGTGCGGACTGCTCGCTCCTGCTTGGCCATCGCCTACCTCTCCAGCGCGGCCCGCCTCCGGCTAAGCAGGCCGACATCCGCGGACTCGTCACGTCGCCAACCGCCCCGCGACGCCCGGCCGAAGCCATGCGGTGCGCAAGAAGGCATGTCGTACTTTCACCACACCCCCACAGAAAGAAACAGGGCGATTGGTTTTGTCGAACTCTTAACGGTCGCTCGCCTGCGGAGGTACGGCTGTCAACGTATCGCAGCGACCGGAACCGGGCTCACCGGAATGCGCAAAGGCATCAATCATGCTTCCGGGACCTGAGGTTACGCCCGGGCGCGAGTCAAAACGCGCAGCTCTCGGAGCCTTGGAGATCATGATTGGCACAATCTGCATCGAGACGCCATCCTGGTCAAAGCGTCCCGCATCAAACCAGCCACTTCCTTCACTCGACAGCAAAGAAACCGCTACGTTGGTTTCATAGCGGCATCGTGCAGCAGCCTTGCCCCAAGGAGTTCCCGCATGAAGCAGCAACGCGCCTTGCGCACACGCGGCGCGCTCATCCGCTCTGCGGCTGAGACGTTCGAGCGCTGCGGATACGTCCAGGCGAAGCTTGCGGAGATCAGCTCCAACGCCGGTGTGAGCGTCGGCGCACTGCACTTCCACTTCACGAACAAGGCTGCGGTGGCCTCCACCATCGAGGCATCGGCGGCCGAAGCCCTGCGCCGGGCCGCCCGCGCGGCACAGTCTCCGCACATGAACGCCCTCCAGCGGCTGACCTCCGTCTCGCATGCCCTCGCCGAGGAACTGCGGGGCGACGTCGTGGCACGGGCCGGCTTTCATCTCAGTTGCCACACGCGCCACCGAACGGGCCCGGACCTGCGCCAGGAGTGGTACACGTGCGTCCAACAACTGCTCGCCGAGGCCGAGGCAGAGGATCTCCTCGCGGACCACGTGAGGCCCGAGGCCGCCACGGTGTCGATCGTGGCGGCGACCACGGGCATCGAGGTTCTGGGCGACGCGGATCCCCGTTGGCTCTCGTCTGCCGCGCTCACCCAGTTCTGGCGCTTTATCCTGCCGTGCCTGGCCAAGCCCGAGGTACTCGGCACGGTGGATCCGGAGTTCTCCTCGGCACCCACTGCATGACGGTCCGCCGGCTGCTGGACTGAACGCCGTTGTGACCGCGCGGTGATCCTCACCCGGATGGGACGGGGAAGCGCAGGGCGCCGGTGCGCACCAGACGGGACACTGCCCCACACCGACGAGTTGGCCTCACGCCGCCGCACGGAGTGGTTGGACAACGTGGGCGATGAGCGACGCCGGGTTAGCCCCACGTCGACCGGGAAGCTCGAACTCATCTCCCCTGCCCGTCCCCGTCGAAAGAAATCGGAAGAGGCCCCACCACTTCTCGCTCCCCGGTATCACCGTCATCACCCCGACTCATCGACTAGTAAAAAAACCGGTTGGTTTGTATGTTACTTCGAGAGGCGCCACTTCGGCGCACTTGTCGTGACCCTGGGGGGCTCACCATGTCCACGAACGCGCTCCACCTCGCAGACAGAACCCTGCTCCGGATACCTGCCGGGCAGGCCCCGCAGGACTCGTGGCTCGCAGATTCTGCGCCAATTCAGTTCACCACCACGGTGCCGAAGGAGTTCGTACACCGGGCGGCGCTTGCCGAGGTGCTGCTCACCGGGGGAGAGCGCCACGACGACACCCGGTTCGACGTCACGGCCCAGTGGCCCCGCAGCCACAGCTTCTACAGCCCGATCGAGGGACGCCACGATCCGCTGCTTATCGCAGAAACAATCCGCCAGGTCGGTTTCCTTCTCTTGCACACGGAGTTCAGCGTCCCGCTCGGCTACCAGTTCCTCCTGCGCACCTTCACCATGTCGGTGCAGCCCGAGCATCTGCACGTCGGCCACGCACCCGCAGACCTCGGCATCGAAGTGACGTTCAGCGACCCCGACCCGCGCCGCGACCTGGGCTCCGCAGGCCGCTATGACGCAGTGGTCCGCCGGGATGGAGTGACCGTGGCCACGGGCGGTCTGAGCTACACGTGCATCACGCCGCGGGCCTACCGCAGACTGCGCAGCAACCAGGGGCACGTACACATTCCGCTGACCGCACCGGTTCAGCCGCAGAGCGTGGGGCGAGTGTTCCCCAACGACGTGGTGCTCTCACCGACCGGCGCCGAGAACCGTTGGCAGTTGAGGGTCGACACCCGCCACCCGGTGCTCTTCGACCACCCTGTGGACCATGTGCCCGGCATGGCCCTGTGCGAGGCGGTACGGCAGGCGGCGACCGCCACCCTCGGTTGCGACAAGATCCTGCCGGTCCGCATGGAGACGGACTTCTCCAAGTACGTGGAGTTGGACGCCCCCTGCTTCATCGAGGCCGTCCGACTTCCCTCCGACGCCCAGGGCGATGTCGTCCAGGTCATCGGCGTACAAGACGGGCAGGAGACCTTCCGAGCCCACATCACGGCCGTGCCCGCGGCTTCGTAGTCCCCTCGCTTCCGTTCGCGAACAGCGGTGCGTGATCCACGGCCCAGGTAGTGAACGGCGTTGCTGCCCTGCCCAGCAGCTTCGCCAGCATCGGGTCCGTGCCCGCCTTCGCCCCGCACTTCTGACGTCGTGCACTGGCCAGCAGTGCCTCGACGACCGGCTCCGAATGGCGCCGCAGCAGGGCGGCGCGTGTTTGATCCGGCGTGAGCTCCACGAACTCCAGCCGTCGGCCGATCGCCCGGCCCAGTTCCCTCGTCTGCTCGACTGCGGTGACCGGCCCGGGGCCGGTGAGCGTGTAGGCCCGCCCGTCGTGGCCCGATTCGGTGAGAGCGCGAACCGCGACGTCAGCGATGTCACGCGGATCCACACATGCGTTGGCCGAGGTCCCGTACAACCCCCGGACCACGCCTTCGGAACGGATTCCGGGGGCCCACGCCAGGGTGTTGGACATGAAGGACCGTGGTCTCAGCAAGGTCCAGGCGAGATCTGAGGAACGCAGCAGTTGCTCGGTGTCACGTTGCCAACGGGTGACGGCGTCGTCCGCGCTCCGGTCCAAAACCGCAGCCGCGGACAGCTTGACCACGTGTTCCGTGCCGGCCCTTCGGGCCGCGCGCAGAAAGCGTTCGTCCTCCCCGCCCCCCACTGCACCGGTGATCAACAGAGCCCTGCGGACGCCTTGGAGCGCCCTCAGCAACGAGTCGTCGTCCGCGTAATCCCCCTGGACCACCTCGACGTCGGGGCGCAGGGTGATGAGCCGATCCGGCCGCCGTACCAGTGCGCGTACCGCCGTACTCGTCGGCATACGGGCGACAACCAGCCGTCCTACGGTTCCAGTCGCGCCGGTCACCATAATCACTAGACCTCCGGAGGGTGTGGCGGGATATCCCGGCCGATGGTGGTACGCACGAAGTTGCCCGAGCCGGTAAGATACGAACTTGACGGTTTGTTTGGGTGGATGTGCAACGAGGAGGTGGACCCGTGGCGAAACAAGACCGTGCGATCCGCACTCGCCGGACAATCCTGGCGGCGGCTGCTTCGGTATTCGAGGAGCGCGGGTATCAGGCGGCGACGATTACCGACATCCTGGGCATGGCCGGGGTGACCAAAGGCGCGCTCTACTTCCACTTCCAGTCCAAGGAAGACCTGGCCTACGGCGTGATGGCCGAGCAGGGCCGGCAGATGATCGTTCCTTCCCGGACCTGCAAGGTCCAGGAGGTCGTCGACATCATCATTCTGCATACCTATCGCTTGCAGACCGATCCGATGGTCCGCGCCGGCGTTCGGCTCACGCTCGATCAACAGGCCAGTGACCTCAACCGCGCCAGCCCCTTCCAGGATTGGGTGTCGGTGATAGCGGATCTCTTCGAGCAGGCTCAGCGGCAGGGCGAGTTGCTGCCGCACGTCGTACCGCGCGAGACGGCCGAGTTCCTGGTCGGCGCCTACGCCGGCACCCAGGCCATGTCGCAGGCCATCAGCAACTACGCCGACCTGAACCAGCGGGTCCTGGTGATGCTGCGTCACGTGCTGCCCAACGTCGTGGTCTCCTCCGTGCTCACCACCATCCATCTGTCCCCCGAGCGCGGTGAATCGATCTACGCCGAGGCTGCTGAGCACGCCGACAGAGCCGCACTCGCGGACGCCTCGGCCTGAGCACGAGCCGTCGTGGGCGCTAGCCACCCGGACAGCACACGTGCGAGATCTTCGACCTGAGCCCGGTGTTCCGATGCCCACGCAACGTGGCCATCGGGCCGCAACAGCAGTTCGGCACAGGGAAGTTCGGCCACGGGCTCGGCCCACACGGTACGCACGACCTCCCGGGGCACGTGTCCGCGCCGGAGGCTTCGACCGGCTGCTCCCTCGCCGAAGCGGACCAACACCATGCGTCGGTCCCTCAGCAGCCGGATCAGGTCGATGGGCCCGCTGGTCGTCATCAGGGCCAGGTTCTGCAGGAAGCGCCCACGCCAGCGGGCCGGGTCGACGGCGTGGAACGGCGGGTTTATCTCCTGCCCGCTGATGAGGACGGCGAGTCGCGTCAACTCTGCGCCGGGGTCGACCGCGCCCGCCTTCTCGGGCAGTTCTTCCAGCGAGTCCGGAGCATTTTCCGGCAGCATCAGTTCCACTTGCGTCCGTACGGTGTCGACGACCCGCACGGCTGCCGGCCTGCGCTCCGTCTCGTATGTGTCGAGCAGTCCCCGGTTCGCCGCGCCCTGCACGCTGAGAGCCAACTTCCAGCCCAGGTTGAGCGCATCGAGCAGACCCGTGCTCAGACCTTGTCCACCGATGGGAAAGTGCACGTGCGCGGCGTCACCGGCCAGTAGCACTCGCCCCGACCGATAGCTGCGGGCGACGCGTGAGAAGTCACTGAAACGGCTCAGCCAGCGCGGTTCGCCCATGCCGATCTCCCTGCCCAGGATCCGCGACGTCTCACTGCGGAACTCCTCAAGTCCGAGCGGGAGCGTGTGGTCGGCATGAGCCTTGGAGCAGTCGACCGCACGCAGGTGCATCCTTCCCTCAGAGGTCCGCTTGGCGACGACCCAGCCGCGCGGGGTGCGGTGCCAGCCCGGTTCCGGGGCCTCCGCACCGTCGCATCGAACGTTCCCGGCCATGGCCGCCACCGTCGGAGGAGACGCATCGGATGCGATCCCGCTGTATGCGCGCACCGCGCTGCGGGCCCCGTCGGCCCCGACGACATAGGCAGCCTCGAACGCGGTCCGCCCGCCGGAGTGTTCGGCGGTCACCGTGACTCCAGTCTCGCGCCGGTCGAGTCCGATCACCCGGTGCCGTCGCAGTATCCGCGCGCCCGCGGCCAGCACCCGCTCTTCGAACAGTCGTTCGAGATCGGCCTGTGGTCCTTTGAACAGCGGCTCCGGCTCGGTCGCGGGTGCGGTGAGCTCCAGACCCCACATTCCGGCGAAATGGAACGGCGTGCTGACGACGCCTTCGTCGAGCGGAAGGGAGGGAGCGGGCAGATATCCCCCGCGAGCAAGGGCCTGTCCGGTGCGGGCGTGCAGGGTGGTGGCCTTGGGGCGTTCCGACACATCGGCCCGCTCCTCAAGGACCAGTGTCCGCACACCGTGGACAGCGAGCTCAGCGGCAAGGAGCAGGCCGACGGGTCCCCCGCCGACGATCACCACATCCGTACGGACCCACATCATCGTGCACTCCCCCCTCGGCCAAATGGCCGGAAATCGTGGATACCTTCCCATTGGATCCAAGAAAATATACCGGTCGGATGGTTGTTTTATGCAGTCTCCTCACCGATCTCTTTCGGCCATTACGGAGGAATAGCCCATCAACCAAGGAAATTGGGTTGAGTAGAAAACCGGTGGGTCCGTATCTTACGTACAAGCGCTCGATCACCTGGGCATTCTTCGCAGGGGAGAGTTCTGATGAGTCTGATGAATCCAGACCCTGCGGCGAGGGCTGCGGTCGGCACGATCGGAAGAGGAGCCGGTGGCACCAGCCCCAGCAGCGGCGCACTCCCCCACCTGACCACCACGGTTCCTTGCGAGTTCGTGCGCCGCTCTTCCATGGCCGAAGTGTTCTTGACCAGTTGCAGACGAGCGAGTGAGACCCGCTTCACCCTCACCGGCCAGTGGCCACGGGCGCACGCCTTCTTCAACGGTCCCGGCGGGCAGCACGATCCCCTGCAAGCAGCGGAGACAATCAAGCAGGTCGCCCTGTATCTCGCCCACGCCGAGCTGGGGGTTTCCCTCGGTCATCACTTCGTGCCATGCGACCTCTCGTTCACCAGCGACCCCGACGAACTCGCCATCGGCGCAGTTCCGAGCGACCTCAGCATCGAGGCAGACTGTGTCGACCTCGTACGCAAGGGCAGCCGGCTCGTGGAGTTCGGTCTGAGCATCACCATCCGCCGCAACGACCGTGCACTGGCCACGGGCACCGTGCGCTTTGTCTGTGTCTCCCCCGGCGCCTATCACCGGCTGCGCGGACCCGCCCCTGAGTCCTCACCGACGCAACCGGCCCACCAGCCTTCCGAGGTGGCCCCGTCCGCCTTCGGCCGTGGGCTTCGACGCGACGTGGTGCTGGCGTCGAGTGATCACCCCGGACGCTGGCGACTCAATCCCGACCCGGATCATCCGGTCCTGTTCGATATTGGCGACGATCACATACCGCCCATGGTCCTCATGGAAGCCGCCCGTCAGGCCACGTACGGGCTACTCGTCTCCGACCGCTCACTGACGTTGACGGCGATGTCCACGGAGTTCCACAGCTACGCCGAGTTCGGCCGGCCCTGCTGGATCGAGGCCGCCCCCGTACTCGTACAGCATTCCGACACCATGAGCGTCCTCGTCACCGGCCGCCAGGACGGCCGTCGGGTCTTCGGCTCACACGTCAGCGGGACCGTGACACGGTGCTAAGGGCTTTCCCGCGGCGTCACAACGGGAGCGTGATCCCCATCTCACGCATCGCCCTCGACGGCGGGCCGCCCTCCGAACGCTCTGTCTTGTAGCCCTTGCTGCTCGGGACCAGTGTCCGCGGGTCTATCGCCTCAGCCGGTGCCGAACTCGCGTACAGACCCCCCAGGTCGGAGTCCCGATCATGCGGCAGCAACCAGAACACCCTGCGACGGAAGGTCCCCGAGGAGCGGGACGCTTTGGCCTGCGGGCCGAGCAGCGCATAGCCGACCATGCGTCCATCGCGATGATAGGCGGGCCTGCCGCGTCGCGTGGGCAGCCGGTCCAAGCTCTGACGTACGTAGTCCAGCGCGTCGATGTCCTCAAGCCAAACGAGTTCGGCCTCGTGGGAGATCTCGTCCTCTGCTATGAGGGCGCTCATTCAGTCTCCTCCTCGGCTAGCTTGCTGAGCAGTCCGATGCCCGGGTAGTACTTGCGCTGGTTGGAGAGGATCATCTCCTTCGGTGACCCCATCCCCACCAACTCGCGAATACGGGCGGCGAAGGCCCTGGACGAGACTGCGGGAGCACCCTCATTGTGGCACCACGCCCGATAGGCGGCGTACAGCTGCGCCTGTTCCGCCCTCAACTGCGGGTGGATCGCGCATGACTCGCTGATGAACCGCCCGGTGTGATCCTCGGTCTCCGCGTACGCCGTCGTCGCGATACGCACCCGCTCCGGGCCGGTGAGGTCCTTCTCACCACGCAGATAGCGGCGAGCCCCGTCGATCAGCCAGTTCAGGATGCCCGGCCCCTCCTCGGTGACCAGGACGTCTGCGAGATTGTCGACCCTGCGTTCGTCGGAGACGACCCTCTCAAACGGAATGAGCCGCATCCGGCGCCAGAACGCGAAGCCACCGCTGCCGACTTGGGGCCGGTGGTTGCCGAGCAGCCAGAGCTTGTGGGTGGGTTCGAAGGAGAAGAAGTCCTGCCTCATCCGGCGCGCCTTGATACGGTCACCGCCCGTGAGCAGCTTTACCCGAGCCTCGTCGAACTTGTCGCCCGGCTTGACCTCGCTGCACACGATGACCCGGCGGCCGTGGAGTTCGGCGAGGTCGGTGGGGTGGCCCTCGTAGGGCCGGGCCATCAGGAAGCCCGGCGGCGCTGCGTCGGCGTAGTCGCCGAGCAGCTTCATCAGTACGTCGAGGAGTACCGACTTTCCGTTCTTACCGGAGCCGAACAGGAATGGCATGACCTGTCCACCGACATCACCGGTGACCGAATAGCCGAGCAGGAGGTGAAGGAAGTCGATCATCTCGGCGCCCTCGGGTCCTTCGCCGAAGGTGTCGGCGAGGAAGCGCATCCACCGCGGCGTGGGTGTGTTCCGCGGCGCCAATGAGGTGGCGCGTGAGTGGAAGTCCTTGCCCGGCTCCGCCCGCCGCAGGACGCCCGTGCGCAAGTTGACGATGCCTGCGGGCGTACACAGGGTGTAGGGGTCGGCATCGAGGAGTGCGGCGTTGAGGACCATGCCGGGGGCAGATTTCGCTTGACTGAGCATGGCGTTCATACCGCTGGTGGACAGGGCGCGGCGGCGGTGTTGCAGCAGGGCGGCTGCAAAGTGGACGCCGCGCGGATCGTCCGTGGCGATGGCCTCGGCAAGGTCGCCGGCGGCCCACAGCACGGTGTCGTCCTCGTCGATCTGCCAGCGGGTTCCGTCCCAGCGGTACCAGCCGAGGCCCGGTACGTGCCGGTAGTCGTCCGCGTACAGCTTGACGAACAGTTTGGCGTTGCCGCGGTCGGTGAGCGTGTCGGGCAGCAGCCCCTGGGCGAAGGCGACCTCGGTGGGCGCTTCGCCAGGCTGCCTCAGCACCTGTACGGGGGGCTGCTGGGCCCGGGTGCTCGCCAGGATCTGGACGGCCACGGCCTCGGCATCAAAGTTGAACAGGGAGTTGTCGTCGTCAGCGCTCAAATCCGGCTCCCGAGCAGGAGGGGATGCCGTTCGCCGGCGCTCAAGCCGCTTCGGACGATGGCCTCGCAGCGCCTTTCCTGTCCGGGGCGTACATCGGCCGCAAGCTGGGTCAAGATCCCCTCGGCCTCGGCCCGGGATAAGTGGCCCGCCGCGACAAGTCCGCCCGCGGTGTACGCGGCCCGATTGAGCCTCTCGGAGAACGCCGCACCCTCGGGCACGGCCGCGCAAGCCACCACTTCGGCTAAGACCTTGTCCAAGGCTCGGGAGGCTCCGACGCGCCCTCCGCCGGCGGCTGCGACGGCCTGACGAGCCCTGGGGGGTGGGAGGGGGCAACGTCTGGAGGTCTGGCGCACCGGATTGAGGTGTCCGGTGCGTTCCAACTCTTCGGCGAGCCAGTCGGGGAGCAGCACGGGCTCACGTGCGGGCCCCACGGGCGTGTAGTCGCCGTTGGGGGTGCGGCTGCCCGGGGCGACTATGTAGCCGCCGTGGGCCCGGATGTCTACCTGCCAGGCCAGGGCCCGGCCGCTGCTGGAGCCCGTGGAGGACTGCCAGCGCTGTCCGGGGTGGGCCCGGTACCAGACGTGTAGGCCCCCGGAAGGCGTGCGGACGCGCAGGGTCGTTGTGTCCAGGGCGGGAGTCTCAGCCCCGCGCAGTGCCGCCAGCACTCCGAGTGTGTGGAAGCCGTTGGCAAGTCCGGTGAGGTCGATGTCCTCGGCGATGGTGATGCCCGGGAGCAGCCGGACGCGGTCCGGCAGTTTCTGTTCGTGCGCGTCGATGTCGATGACGACCAGTCCTGCGGGCCCACAAGAAACACCCACACCCCGGCCCGCGCCGGCTCTCGTTCCCCACCAGCTCTCGATCCGGGCCGGGTCGAGGGTGGCGGCCCGAAAGCCGTGACACCAACGGCCAGCGCCCAGACAGACACAGCGCTCATGAGTGTGCCCCGGGGCGCGGCATGCCTCGCAGTTGCCTGCAGGGGTCTTGCGCCCAGCAGCCAAGGGGTGGACCGGCCACCCCTTCCCCGCGCACCACCTGGCCGTCGCCACCGACTGTTCGCTGCGTAAAGCTCGCAGCTCAGCAGCCATGCTTTTCCCCCGTCAGCGACCGAAGCGACTCAATGACAGAAACAGGTAAGCAAAGCTAGTACGAAAAGCCATGCAGTGGGGGCGCCTGCATCGATCACCGGTTCGAGCGTCCGTCGGCTGGCGGAAGCGACTCGAACCGTCTTCGGTCGCTCCCCATCCTCACGAGTAAAACCGCAGGTCAGGCAATGTACGCAACCCAGGACAGCGACTGAAGCGACTGAAGCTCTCTATATATGAAGCGCACGCGCACGCACACACACGAATGTCTCCATATACCCGAGCCTTGGGTCGCTTCAGTCGCTGTCCTGCCCGTTGTACGCCTCTGACCTGCAAGTTTCCTCCAAGCCGGCAGAGTGATCAGGAGATAGTTCAGTAGCTCGACTTCAGTCGCTACCCTGGGCCCCTCCCTTGAGCGGACATTGAGTGTTCATGGAGTGCTGCCCGACCCGGGCTGGGTCCGCCCCTGCCGTCGCCAACTCCACGGACGGGCCGGAAAAGGGGATCGCCTGCTCGGGTCGTCCCCGGCGACATGGTGGTCGAGCACTGCCCGGGGTCACCCTGCTCCCCACTGTCCTCCCGGGGCCGGGAGTATTTCGCAGTGATTTTCGGGTACTTGAAACGGCCCGACGCCGCGGCAGGAAGGGGGCTTGTCGCCCTACCGGGTTGCTCTAAGGGTCTCTGACCCCCTGAAGGCGCTTAGAGGTCGAACTCCAGGTGTTCGACGTCTGTGAACCGGACCTCTTCCAGGCTCCCGGCGCGGCGGCCGCCATCTTGGAAGTACACCTCTTTGAGGGCTTCGGCCGCGATCTCCTGGAGCCGGGAGTCGCTGACGCCGGCCTCCTGGGCGTCGAAGAGGCGTGCGGCGTAGCGGGGTGGGAGGGCGATGGTGAGGTGTCGGGTGCGGTCTTGGTCGGTAGTTCCGATGGGTGCGGTGTAGCCCATGCGGGCGCGGGTGTCGATGACGATGCCGCCCGTGGACGCCGCCTTCGCCTTGGCCTTGGCGCGGATCTGTGGCTGCCAGCGCTTCTTCACTTCGCGTTCCATGCGGGTGGCGAGGTTCTTGCGGGGTGTTTTGATCTGGTCCTTCACGTACCGTTCGACGGTGCGCTGGGAGATGCCGAGCAGTTCGGCGACGGCCTTCGTGCCCTTGTACTGCTTGACCAGGTACCGCATCTGTGCGCCGGCGCTCTTGGGTGCCGGGCGGGTGAACACCTTCTGCACCGCTTTGTCGAGGCTGTCCCCGAACATGCTCATCGCCTGCCCACTCCCCTACTCACCGCTATCGACATCGGTGACGGTGCCGTCCTTGATGTACCGGGCGAGGTTGAGCTCCGGCGCGTTGAACCGCTCGCGGACCTCCTCGCCCCACAGCACGCTCTGGGTGCCCTCGTGCTTGACCAGACCCGGGTTGATGCCGAGCTTGAACCCACCCGGCAGCGGCTTGCCTTCCTGGTACGGCAGGAAGGCAAGCGGGCTTTCGCCGTCGGCGGCGTAGACGACGCAGTCGGACAGGATCGCGACCGGGTACTGCCCGGTGAACGCCGCGTGCTTGACGACCTTGCGGTGCAGGTTGACCCGGGTGCGGGAGATGACCGCCGCGCGGATGTCCGGCCGCCACGTCGGACGGGACAGCGCCCGCCACGGCTCGCCCGGCCGCCAGCCCTCACCGCGCGGGCGCTCGCGCAGCTTGCCCAGGCCGCCCTTCACCGTCGCCTTGATCGCCGAGCCCACGATCGTGAGCTCCGGGTCACGGCCCTTGTAGTTGTCCATCGCGGCCAGGAAGCCCGCCGGCTCCGTGTCGGTGTGGACGCCGAGGTCGGCCATCGTGGCGAGGTAGGCATCGCGCAGCCGGTTGTACCAGGCGTCCAGGTAGCGACCGTTCTCGTACCGCACCCACGCCTCGGTCGGCGTCACGTCGTACCCGAGCTCCGTCGCGTACGCCACCGTGGGGGTCGCGTACCAGGCCGGGCCGGTCGGACGCTCGCCCTTCGGCGTGAACGGGGAAGGCAGCAAACTCGCGTCCAGGTCCGCCCACTTGTCCTTGCCGACCTTCACCCGCGACAGATCGACATGGGACAAGTCCACCAGCCACGAGCCGGGCAGCTTCGGGTCGAACACCGGGTCCTTGACATGCGTCGGCGCCCCCAGACCGACGTACAAGCCGTTCGCGCCCGCTGCGAACGCCATGTTGACGTCGATGCCGACCAGGTGACGGCGCATGCATTCGGCGTCGGTCATCGGCCGCGCCCAGTCGTACGCCTCCTCGAACAGCTTCTCCGCCGGGCCGCGCACATGGAAGCGCGGCAGATCCTTGAGAAGGGGGTGCCCGTCCGGTGCCTCGCACGGCGCGCAGTCCACCGGGTCCTTGCCCAGACTGCCGGGGTTGTGCTCCGAGGTGCGCTTGCCGTCCGCGTCCAGCTCGGACGCCCGAGTCGCCGGGTGGAATGCGGTCATCAGCTCCAGCCCGGTCACCGCGGTCGACCCGCGCGGCGTCATCACCCGGGACGCGTACACACCCAGCACCCGGGCGAGCTCCGCCGGCGGAAGCTGCCCAGCAGGGCCCCAGTGACGGGTGTCCAGTGCGTGCCACGACGGAATGCACAACTGCACACAGGCCCGCTCCGAACCGGTTGCAGGACGGTAGATCCGCGCCCACGGCCCGAACCCACGCTTCGTCAACTGCCAATCAGCGCGGGTGAGCTGTTTGATGGCCTTGTGGCCCTCCGGCAGACGCCCGGCGAGCCGCTCCTCTTCCGAGAGCACGAGGGGCAGGCCGTAGCGCTCCAGCGCGGCCTCGGTGAGCACCAGCAACGGATCGGCCGGCTTCCCCGGACCGGACAGCTTCGGCGCACCGAGCTTCGCCTCGCGCAGGGTCCACTCCACCAGAGAGGGCAGCGACTTCGCGGGTACGTCCAGGACCAAGCCACCGACGCAGTACGCCAACACCTTTCCGTCGACGTCGACATCCAAGACCGCCAGCGGCCCGTTCTCAAACCGCGCATCGACCGCGGCCAGAGCAGCGACGGGCTTGGCCATGGCCCTCTTCATGGCTGGACGCCTCGACGTCGACGGCCTGGCACCGGGCCCCCGGCGGGCCTCAGGCGCCGGAGCCGGGGCCTGTACGGGCTCGTCGACGGGCGCGGTGGTCGAGCCAGCGGGCGCCTGAGGCGGCTCGGTGACACCAGGCAGGGAAGACACAGAAGCGGTGGTACCGGTCAGCGTCTCGGGCACCGGCATCGACAAGGAAACGCCGGTGGTGGCCGGATCAGGGACCGGGTAGAGCTCGGCCAGCTTCTCCAGCAGACGCGCGTACGCCTCACGCTGCGGCGGCCGCGGCTCCGTCTTCCCCGACTCCCACGACACGATCGTCGGCCGCCGCACCTTCAACGCCGTGGCGACCTGGTCCTGAGTGAGGCCATGCGCTTTGCGCAGCCGCTCCCGCTCACTCGGCGGGGGAAGCGGGGACTGCCCGGCAATCAGGGCGTCAACCGCGTCGAACAACTCGGACAAGGAACACCTCCTCCAGACAAGCATAGTGCGAATCAGGCATACTGCGTACTACTGCCGTACTTCTCGCGTACATTCGTCGTACCCCGGTCGGGGGCAATCGAGGACGCGTCGTGGACCAGGTCACGCTTCTTCTCAGTACTGATTGTCGAGTACTGCGAGGAGCGCCCGAAACCCGCGGGCTCGTTTCCGGGACATCCCCAACACAATGGCTTCGAGGAAATCGCGTCCCTCAAGCGGCACTCCGCAACATGCCCACACGCCACAGCCGTCACCATCCTGGACCCATAGCCGGCGGTACGGGTGCCGCACGAAGCATCGCCAGTTCCGGAACGCCGTTTCGGCGACTCCTGGCCAGAGGTAGTTCCTGCTGCGCTCGATCCTCGCGATCTCTGCCAGCGCGCGCGAAGACAAGCCTGGGACGGCAGGCCGTCTGTCGTTCTGAGGCCGGTGCCTCAACTCGGCACGGACCCGGCCAGGCCGCCTACGCGGCATGACCCTTTCTGCTGAGGCGCATGAGGCGATCATGGCAGGTCTCATGACTGGAAAACCAGCCTCAACCCAGATGCCCCTATACCTCAAAGGGACATGGTTCATGGCCCTCCCCCGAGCCGTGACCAGCCCATAACCGTTCAGCAGGCTGTCGCCGTGAAGGCTGCGATCGCCGGTCGCGGTGTGGCCACGGCTCGCTGTTCGACCCCTCGGCCGTTCTGGTCGGCTGTCGCTGGCTGTTCCCGACCGCGGGTATAGTTCGCGAGCAACCTCTTACTCAGGCACGTAGGGCCCCGTCTTCTGGCGGGGCCCTACGCTTTGCTGCGTTACGCGACCTGGAGCTTGGGCGACTGTCCGCCCGTGGGTGGTGCGGCCGCGTAGGCCGGGAGCTTGAGGTTGGGCAGCTCGCCTGCCTTGATGCTGTGCAGCGTGTGCCTGAACGCGGCTTCCATCGCCTCCTGGCTTGGGTACTTCGCAGCCAGAGGGTGGAGGCGGTAGGAGTTACCCTTCCGGGCTTCACTCTGGTGCCGGAGCACGAGGTTGAGGTCGCAGAGGGGAGCTATCAGGTTACTCACGGCTTGCGGCGTGATGTTGTACTCGCGCGCCATGTCCTTCTGCCGCACGGGAAGTTGTCCGCCGAAGTCAGACCGGAAGACGAGGTACTGGAGGAACTTCGTCGCCGCGCCAGAGACCGGGAGTGCCCAGATCCGTTCGGCGACGATCGGGGACATGACCTCAGGCATCAGTACGCCTTTCTCGCTGTCGCTTGTGCGGATGGTCGTCTACCCGCCACATCACCCGGCGCGCTCCCCTCTGCCGTAGGCGTCGGAGCCAAAGTCGAACTCCTCCTGGTACGGCCGTTCGGGTCCGACGTTGTGGGGGAAGGCTTCCGGGTCGCTGCCGTGCTCGTGGGCGATCTCGGCGAGTACTTCCTGCTGTGACGTGCTGTTGCCTTGGAACCAGAGGGTCACGTTCAGCCGGATCCTGCCGTTGCCCACCCTTTCCACCCAGTGGTATTCACACAGGGCCTTGATGGCGCGGTTGACCGTGGGCCGGGTGATCTTCTTTGCTTCCGGCTTCTGGGCAGCGAGCTTGTTCAGACCATCGGTGATCTCCTGCTGTGTGTACTCAGTGATCCCGGTGCCCGGCACTTGCCCGCCGGCGACGAATAGGAAGACGCACAGCTGCGACTTGGTGATGGAGTTGGCGACCGAGAGCTGGGCCAGGAGCTGGGTGAACCAGTTGCTCGCCAGACTGTATCCCGCGGTCCCGGCCATGGTGTGGACGGAGCGGGCGTCCGTCTCGTACTCGAACGTGACGCCTTTGAGTTTTCGTCGACTTCGAGGCTCCGTTGCCTCTGTCGCGTTGCCCAGCTGCTTGCCCAGAACGCTGAGGATGTCGTTGAAGACAGCGTCGTCCGGGGTAGCTGGTACGGCTCGTGGCCTGCCCGATCGCGATCGGGCAGGCGGTTCAGATAGCACATGACCTCCTTGTTACTCAGGCGCTGCAGACCCTATCCGAAAACTCAACCAGGGCTTGTTTTTTGGTGCAGCGGCGCGCCGCTGAGGGTGCCGAGGCGCTCAGTCGCCGCACACCGGCCACGAAACTCAACGACTGCTTGACTTACGTGACGCACACACGCCGTTAATCAACCCACGGTTGATTTTGCGTGCCGCAGTAGCAACACATTCAGGAGCTCCACGACCCCACTCGAAGCCGACATCCACGTGGATCCTGTATCGCTCTGAGCAGGGATGATCGCCACCCGTTCCGTGGAGCCTAAAAGACAACGACTGCTTGTCTTTCAGCGCAAGATGTGCCAGCGAGGTACACATTTCACCGACCGGAATGTGTCGCCCAGGACACCTTCGATCTCGGATACCCACAGGTCAGAAGCCTAAAACGGGGTGGGCTCTCTTACTAAAGACCCAGCGTCGCGAACCCGCAGGGCATCCTGCTCGGCTTCCGCAGCTGACGCAGTCGATGTCCCCAACTCCGTTGGCGACCCCTTGCTGCGAAACTTTCCCGTGCCGGCCGTAAAGCTCGGCCACGGAAAGCCAGCCAGGACGCAGGGATAGCTGCTCGGTCAGCCGCAGGGGCTACCTGAGCCGTCCAGCTGATCAGCCATGTCGTCATGCTTTCAGCGAGCACAGCCGGTAGTCGCCAATGACGAGTGACCCATCCGTCGGGGCACCGCAAGCCCGCTAGGGCTGAGGAGCTACCGACCCATTGCGGTCTGAACACACCTCAAATCCGCAGAGAGCGAGTATCCGAGGCATGGCGACGCGAGCCAGACATCCAGGGCTCAGACGTCTGCAACCGCCTGGTTGACGAGTCCCGACTGTGGATAGCAGGTCAAAATGCAGGCCAACCTCCAGGGGGGACGTCACTCTCGTTCGGAAAATCCTCCAGTGCAAGGCTTGATAGCTCTACCAGAGTTACTAGTGTGATGCGCCTGAAATCCCCAGTGTTAGACCTGCTTGGTTGTGTGGTGGTCGGGCCTGACCTTGGCGAGGTAGTCGGCGAGGGAGTGGAG